>CAZLZZ010000015.1:15300-31661 GCA_964564165.1 uncultured Alcanivoracaceae bacterium
ATAATATTAATTTTAAAATAAAGAGATATTTGCACAACTACAATGGCAAATGAAAAATGGTTAAATTCAACAAATTTTTCTTACGGTATATAGTTATGCAAAGGTCACTGATTAATTAAGATGTCTGAATATGTCATTGTGAGAATTAATGAAAAATTAATTCCAGAGTTACAAATTAATTACAATTCCCATACGAAACTAGCGAATAGTCGTGCTGTTTCCGTGTGGTCGGACATTGTTCTCAAGCCCAAAGAGAAGTTGATTTTAACTATCTCTGCAAGTATTGTTTTAACGCGAAAAGTAAAAATACCCAGTAAAAATGAAGAAATCATAAGACAATCTATCCCCTATGCATTGGAAGAACTTCTTGCTAATGATATTGATGACAACCATTTTGCCTACTGGCAATTGTCGGAACAAAATTTCTTGGTTTCAGTCATCCAAAAATCAGCAATGGAAGTGATTCAGAACGAATTAAATAGCAATGGGTTGGACTGTCAACAAGCGGTATCTGAAATATTTACTGTCCCTTATCACTTAGGGAAAATTTCAATAATATCACTTAACAATTATCACATTGTTCGAGAAGAATATACGGGTACAACCGTTCGCAAAAGTATGCTCAAAGCGTATATAGAATCATCAAGTCTTGATAAACAAATTCTATATGTGCATCCTGAATTGGACATATCCGAATGTCCAAATGCCGAGATTAAAAAAATTGACACCACATTGTTGCAAGCAATGACGGTCATATCCGGGGACAGTGTAAATTTGTTACAAGCCGAATTTTCTCAAAAGGATGACAAAGCTCAGGCTAAAAACCCTTTGCGAAAAATGCTAGCCCTGACGGTTGTGCTATTGGTCAGTTGGCTGGCTATTAATATTTATAGTTTGTCGGATATATCAGCTCAAATAAATGAGCTCAAAGATCGACAAGAAAAATTGTTACTGGAGTTGATTCCAAATGCCAGCAATACTGAAAAAAGAGATCCTTATTCAGCAATTCAGTCGCGTTTGAAAATATCTCAAAATAATGAACCCATCAATGGCAAAGGTGGATTTATCCAATCGTTGCATTATATCGGCCAAACATTGCTCGATCATCCAACCATTCAAGTTCAATCTTTGCGACAACGAAATTCAAAGCTAGAAGTTTCTGTGCGCACTAACGACATGAGTAAATTAAATGCCTTTCAATCCAGTCTTGAAAAAAATGTATTGGCAATGAGAATCAAAACAGGAACCCGAGAAGTCAGTAACAATTCAGTGAGTTCTGTTATAACCATGGAAGCAATGCAATGAAGTGGTTTGAAAAATTAACTTCACAAGAACAAAAATTAATAAAAGTAGGTTTAATCATTTTGCTGCCAGTGATTATGTGGAAATTCATTTACCTACCCATTACACAATCCTATCAGACAAAGCAGAGCCAACTTGTAACCCTGGTCAATCAATACAAGGAAATGCAATTATCCAAGAGTGCTTTAAAGGGTGCTTTAAAAGTACAGGAAGCCACAAACAAAAACTTTCACAGGAATATAAACAAACCCTTTGTTGCTTGGATTGATGAACAATTAACCAAAAATGGCTTGGCACAATTTGTGGTTCGCTCAGAACCCAAAGACAATCAAACACTTATCTTGACTTTTGAAAGTGTGGTGTTTGATGAACTGGTGACCTGGTTGGCGCCATTGGAACAAAATTATTCGATTAAAATTTCAGAGGTTGATATCAATTTAACCGATATAGACAATGGTCTATGTAATGCTAGAATCACCTTGGTAGAGAATTAATGAAGTTTTTTAAGTACCTCATCTATTTCACGGTGATTTCTGTTTTAATTATCAGTTTTACGCCAATGAAATTGTATTACCAAAAAATATCTAAAAATTTAAAACCCATTCAGCTAGAAGGAATCAGTGGTTCGATTATAAAAGGCTCGGCTCAAAGCCTCAAATATCTGGGACTGGATATAGGGCAGGTCAATTGGCTGATGTATCCAAGCTCGTATAACCGAATGACTCTAAATTTGAATATCCGAGATGAACTGTATGATTTTAAAGGAGATTTTATTAAAAGTTCAGATACAGAGAGCTTGAATAATGTACTAGGAACACTGGACTGGTCGATTATAAAAAAAACCATCAACTTCAATCGCGGTGAAATGTCTGGTTATGTAAAATTTGATTTTGAACACATTGAATTTAAAAACAGAATCCCTGAAAAAATTATTGGTAAAGCCGTCACCAAAGATTTAAAAATTCTAAAACCAATAAACAAAGAAATTGGAGAAATTGAAGTAGTCTTTGTTTCAGACAATCCATCAATTATTGTTGGTCAAGTCAACAGTAAATCCAATGTTATAAATATATCAGGTGCCATATATATCCATAAAAACCACCGCTGGGAAGTAAAGTTGACCTTAATACCCATGCCTGGCGAATACGAAATTGAATATGCCATTCAAAATATAGGTGATCCCAGACGTGGTGGTGGTCGCTCACTCAATATGGCAGGATTTTATTAGGATCCCAAATCCAGATAGTGAAAACACGATTATAGCACAAGTCCTTGATGCACCTAGAAAACCTCTAAAAACCCTCACCACCAATAAGGTGGCCACGGTTTTTATGGTTTTCCTATGCACATTAATTACTTGCACTATCAAACGAATTTCACTATCGGGGTTTGGGATTTAAAAAAGCGGAAATAATCCCCGCTTTTAATTAACCATTAACAATCAACCATCAACAATTAATCAGGATCCAATCCCGTCATGCCCATAATATTGTAACCCGCATCCACATAAGTGATTTCGCCAGTAATGCCTTTGGCCCAATCAGAGCACATAAAGGTAGCAGCATTAGCGACATCTTCTTGGGAAACAGTGGTTCGCAAGGGAGACTTTTCAGCCACATGATCCAACATTTTCTTAAAATTGCCGATACCAGCAGAGGCCAATGTTTTAATCGGGCCTGCAGAAATAGCATTGACACGGGTGCCATCAGCGCCCAGTGAATATGCCATGTATCGAACATTGGCCTCAAGTGCGGCTTTGGCAATACCCATAACATTGTAGTTACTCATGGCTTTTACTGCACCCAAATAGCTCAATGTCAACATGGATCCTTTGCGGCCTTTCATCATGTCTCTGCCAGCTTTTGCAAGAGCTGCAAAAGAGTAAGAACTAATGTCCATAGCAATCTGATAGCCTTCGCGTGTTAAGTTTTGTAGATAATCGCCCTGAAGCAACTCACGCGGAGCAAACCCAACTGAATGAACAATTATATCAATTCCATCCCAGTGTTTGGCCAATTCGCTAAACACTTTATCAATTTCTTCATCGCTTTGTACGTCACATGGCAACATGATATTTGAGCCTGTTATTTTGGCAATTTTTTCAACGCGTTTTAATAATTTTTCGTTCTGATATGTGTATGCAATTTCTGCACCTTCGCGGTGAAATGCTTCTGCAATTGACCAAGCAATTGAACGATTGCTAGCTACACCAACGATTAAGGCTTTTTTGCCTTCAAGTAAACCCATAGTTGTCCCCTAAGATTTGATTAAGGTGGTAATCATACGTTAGTTGAAATAAAAATTCAGTAAATATATGTTTCAATACGTAAAGAAGTTACTGTCCGCAGATAAACGCAGATGACCGCAATAGAATATTCTATTGCGGTCAAGTACTACTTAGGAATAGTCATGTTAATTAATGTTAGTTCGCATATTTCATTGTTCTATGAAATATACGGGTTAGATTTATCTGTGTGCATCTGCGTTTATCTGCGGGCAAAAAATAAAAAGTGTTGGCTAAGAATTTGTCGATAAGTATAATGGTTTCTTTTATCAAATATCAACATGCCAAAAGTAAAAATTAATTTATACACGGACGGTTCATGCCTAGGTAACCCTGGGCCTGGCGGTTGGGCGGCATTATTGCGCTACAAAACCACCGAAAAAATGTTCAGTGGTGGACAGCTGGATACCACCAACAATCAAATGGAATTAATGGCAGCCATACAAAAGCATTGACTCAATCTTGCGATGTTCAATTGTTTACAGATTCAAAATATGTGTTGGAAGGCTATACTATGTGGATGTCTGGTTGGAAAAGCCGAGGTTGGAAAAAATCTGATAAAAAGCCTGTGTTAAATCAAGAACTATGGAAGCAACTTGATGAACAAGGGCGACAACATAACATAGAATGGCACTGGGTAAAAGGACACAGTGGACATGCGGAAAATGAACGCGTTGATCAATTGGCGCGTTTGGAAGCTGAAAAAATTAAAGACATATACCATGCAAAATAGACAATCTTCAGCCAGACAAATCATGCTTGATACAGAAACAACCGGTATTGGGCACAACGCAGGGCATAGAATCCTTGAAATTGGGGCAGTTGAGGTCTCTGACCGTGAAATCACGGGCAATCAATATCAACAGTATGTCAACCCAGAGAGAGAAAGCGACTTTGGAGCACTAGAAGTTCATGGCATAACCACAGAGTTTCTCAGTGATAAGCCGACCTTTGCCAGAATTGTTGATGAATTTATTGCGTATGTGCGAGGAGCGGAATTAATTATCCACAATGCGCCTTTTGATGTGGGGTTTATTAACATGGAATTGATGTTATGCGGCAAGGATTTTAAAATCCAAGACATTTGTACGATTACGGATTCATTGAACTATGCCCGCAACAAGCACCCAGGAGCTAGGAATTCTTTAGATGCTTTGTGTAAAAGATATGGTGTAGTGAATGAACACCGTACATTGCATGGTGCATTGCTAGATTCACAAATATTGGCTGAAGTCTATCTGATGATGACCGGTGGTCAAACGAAGTTAAATTTAGATGCTGGTAACTCAGGAAATTCTGCTGGTGGTTTCACCTTGAATTTACAAGATTTACCACCGTTAACATTGATTAAAGCCACAGGACAAGAGCAACAAGCTCATCAAGATTGGTTGGATAGATTATCAGAAAATGGTAAAAAAGAATTCATATACCAAAAAGATGAATGATTTTATTACAAAATCTAAACGAAACGCTACAATGCTTGAACATTAGCAGTAACCTTAACAATAACCTTAACAATAACTAATAATAGAATATACCCATGTTAGATCCTCAATTACTCAGAAACGATATCGAAGCAACAGCAACAGCCCTAGCAACCCGTGGTTATCAATTGGATGTTGATGCATGGAATGAATTAGAAAAAAACCGAAAACACTTTCAAGTATTACAAGAAAAACTGCAAAACCAACGAACAATGGTTTCCAAATCTATCGGACAAGCCAAAGCCAAAGGCGAAGATGCTCAACCTTTCTTTGATCAAGTAAAAACCATAGGCGAAGAACTGGATCAAGCAAAAAAACAATTTGATGCAATTCAAAAACAAGTAGCCAAAGTTACCTTCTACACGCCTAACTTAGCTCAAGATGATGTGCCAATTGGTAAAGACGAAGATGACAATGTTGAAGTAAGAAAGTGGGGAACACCCACAGAATTTTCGTTTAAACCCAAAGACCATGTGGATTTAGGCGTTAAAAATGGTTGGTTGAATTCTGAAAGTGCTGCCAAATTATCTGGCTCAAGGTTTACAGTATTGGGTGGTTTGATTGCAAAAATGCAACGTGTATTGGCACAGTTTATGCTAAATACCCACACCGAGGAAAATGGTTATCATGAACATTATGTGCCTTTCTTGGTCAATGATGTGGCAATGACTGGCAGCGGACAATTGCCCAAATTTGCCGACGATGCTTTTATCACCACCGATGACAAATACTTAATTCCAACTGCCGAAGTACCACTGACCAACTTGTATGCGAGCACTATTCTTAAAGACAGTGATTTGCCGATTAAAATGACTGCCCATACGCCATGTTTCCGCAAAGAAGCGGGCAGTTATGGCAAAGACACGCGCGGCATGATTCGCCAACACCAATTTGAAAAAGTAGAAATGGTACAAATTGTCCATCCCAATGAATCCAATCAAGCCCTAGAAGACATGACCGCTTGTGCAGAAGGTATTTTAAAAGCCTTGGAAATACCCTTTAGAACCCTAGTTCTATGTACAGGTGACATGGGTTTTGGAGCAGCCAAGACTTATGATATTGAGGTTTGGTTGCCCGGTGAAAACCAATACCGCGAAATTTCTTCTTGTTCAAACTGCGAAGACTTCCAAGCCCGCAGAATGCAAGCCCGCTTCCGCGAAGAAGGCGTGAAAAAACCCCAATTGTGTCATACACTTAATGGCTCAGGACTGGCAGTTGGACGGTGTTTAATTGCGGTAATGGAAAACTACCAGAACCAAGATGGAAGCATCAGAATTCCCAAAGTATTACAGCCTTATTTTGGTGGACTGGAAGTGTTGAGTTAAAAACGAGTTGGAATCGGGACTTTAGTCCTGCTACTGTTTATAAAAACAGGACTAAAGTCCGGATTCCGTTATTTTTAATCAGGCTTATAACACCAATGCCAAGGTTCATAACAAATCCCTGTGGTATTGCCTTTAGGGTAGGTCATATAAAAATCGAATTTATGGGCATTGTTTTCTAACCATTTGAAAGCAGGGGATTGGTCGAATGCTTCTTCAAGGATGGCGGTGTTTTTGCTGCCAATATCAATCGCACATCCTGTGTGGTGTTCGCTGTAACCTGGCAGGGTGTTGACTTTTAAAATATCTTGGATTTTTTCTGCGTTGTCTAACTTTGTCTGTATTAATTCTTTCTGGTAATCCATGCTTCTAAAAGCTGAAATAATTTGTAAGTTTACAGATTCAATTTTCGCAATTTTTTGCAATTTTTGCCAAGCCAATTTTGCCCGTGGGTGAAGGTAGGCTTTTCTGTTAAACATATCAGTGTTGCATTGATGTAATCTACACGCTTCTGAAAATATAGGAAACTTATAGTCTTCAAGGTCAAAATCAATAAAATCCATGTTGTAGAATTCAATATAGTCGTGGTAATAATTGTTCCAGCCACTGTCGCCAGATGTTAATAATAATTTGGCTTCCGTTTTGATGTTTTGGTGTTGGTATTTTTTTTTGATAATAAAACCGGTTTTGCCATCAATGGTTTTTATTTCACCTAGCCGTTTATCATCTAAACGGTCTTTTATCCAATAAAGATTGTCACTGCGGTGGCTAAGATAAATTCTATTCATCATGTTTTTTTATTGTTTTTAATATTTCCAATGTTTTCAATCTTTCCAATATTGTTCTCCCAATTCTTACCATCAAATGTATTGAGTTCAAGATTGAGTTTGGAAAAGTCGTCTAAACACCGAACATTAACATTCCAGCAATCTGGGTGTGAGCGCGGTTGGTAAAAAGGTTTTATTCCGCAGCGTTTACAAAAATAATGTTGGGCTATTTTGGTGTTGAATTGGTAGTTGCTTAGTTTATCCCATCCGGTGTTTAGTTGAAATTGGTCTTTTGCGATAATCAAGTGAATGTAGCCGAGCTTTTCACAGATACTGCAATTACAAGCGATAATTTCAGTGGACTCAATGGGGTCAACTAAGTAAATTGTAATTTTGACATCTTGGCAGTGGCAACTGCCTTGGTAAACATGTGAGTTCATGGTTCAAATGATACGGGTTTTATGAGATTGTTCAATCTTATGTTATCAATTACCCGTAAAATATGCGATAATCCCGCGGCTTAAATTAGTGCTTGATTAAGAAATTATTCTTTTTCGGTCAAGCACTACATTACAATCATACACTAAAACATTTGGAGAACAAATATGAGTTTTTTTATTTCTGATGCAGCAGCACAAACAGCAGGAGCCGCACCTCAAGGCGGTGGTTTAGCAACTTTCATCCCATTAATTTTGATTTTTGGTGCCATGTATTTTTTGATGATAAGACCCCAACAAAAGAAAGTCAAAATGCATCAAGCAATGGTAGAGGCCTTGGGAAAAGGTGATGAAGTGACAACCAATGGCGGCATACTTGGAAAGATAATTTCTTTGGATGATTCATTCGTCAGCGTTGAAATTGCACAAAACGTCACCATTAAGATACAGCGTGGGGCTATTGCTGCTGTTCTTCCAAAAGGAACCATCAAGGCTATTAAGTAAATAATACAGTAACAATATAGGATCAATCATGAATCATTATCCCTTGTGGAAAAATTTGTTAATAATCGTTGTATTGGCTATGGGCATCTTTTATGCCTTGCCCAATATTTATGGGCGTAGCGAAGTAGTTCAAACCAGTGCCATTAAAGATCAAGTGGTCGACAATGCTTTGATAATAAAAATTTCCGAACAATTAAAAGCCGGCGGTTTGGAAGATTTTGAATCCAGCATTGAAAAAGAAACGGTGATTACAAAATTTCAAAATATTGAAGAACAGTTCAAAGGCAAGGAAATTTTAGACAAGTTGACTGGTTATAAATCGGCTCTAAATTTAAAGCCCAATGTTCCGGACTGGTTATCAGCTGCTGGTGGTAAAGCAATGAGTCTAGGCTTGGATTTAAAAGGTGGTGTTTATTTCTTGATGGAAGTGGACATGGAGGAGGCCTTGGCGAATAAGTTCAATCAACTTCGTGGAGATGCTACCCAGATTTTATCCAAAGCAAAGATATCTAAAAAAAGTTTGAAATGGGTTGATGATAGATTAATTATCAAATTCAAATCTGCTGAATTGGCCGATAAAGCCTTTGACAAACTGCGCAAACAAATTGATGAAGTGGGTTTTAAACGCAGAACTGTAGATGGCATGGAAGCTCTTATTGGTAGTATTCGTGATAAGGCTATTTCAGATATTCAAGACAAAGCATTGGAACAAAATCTGACCACCATTCGATCTCGCGTCAATGCCTATGGTGTGGCTGAGCCGGTAGTACAAAGACAGGGAGCAAATAGAATCATCGTACAATTACCGGGTGTTCAAGACTCTACTGAAATCAAAGGTATATTGGATTCTGTGGCAACACTTGAGTACCGTGCTGTTAGTATGAACCCTAATCACAATGCCCTGGCTCTTCAGCAATCTGGAAAGCCAGCGCCTTTGGGTTATAAAATGTTTACGCATGAAGAAGGTTACCCAATACTGTTAAGTAAGCGTATTATAGTTTCCGGTGATCAATTGGTAGGTGCCGATGCTTCCACCGATCAAAACGGCCGGCCAGCTGTAAGTGTTAGGCTGAACAATATTGGAGCAAAGCGCATGCTGGATTTTACCCGAGACAATGTCGGGAACAATATGGCTGTTGTCTATAAGGACAGAGAGTTTATTGGGAGGGATCCAGAAACCAATAAAAACATGTACAAACCCAGAGAGGTAGTGATTAATAATGCAGTTATTAATGGGGTATTTAGTGGGCGGTTTGAAACTTCAGGTTTAAGAAGTAAAAAGTTTGCTACAAATTTAGCGTTACAACTGCGTTCAGGCTCTCTAGCAGCACCAGTTGAAATTGTCCATGAAAAAACCATCGGCCCATCATTGGGCAAGGATAATGTTGACCGGGGTTTTAAGTCTGTTTTGATTGGCTTTGTCTTGGTTCTTGTCTTTATGTTGGTTTATTACCGCATGTTTGGCGTGGTTGCCAATATAGCTTTGATGATGAATGTGGTATTGATAGTGGCTGTTTTGTCACTGTTTGGAGCGACCTTAACCTTGCCGGGAATTGCTGGTATTGTGTTGACCGTGGGTATGGCGGTGGATGCCAATGTGCTGATTTTTGAGCGTATCAAAGAAGAGATAGCATTAGGAAACACGGCACAAGGCAGTATCAACTCAGGTTATGGCAAAGCGCTATCAACCATTGCTGATGCCAATGTTACCACTTTCATAGCAGCCATTGTCCTATTTGCTTTTGGTACGGGTCCTATAAAAGGATTTGCGGTAACTTTAAGTATCGGAATCATGACCTCGATGTTTACTGCTATTATGGTCAGCCGTGCTATTGTCAATAAGATATATGGCAGTAAAACCAAACTTAAATCACTTTCAATCTAAGGAGAATGACATGAATTTATTGGGAAAAATTAAATTTGATTTCATGGGTAAACGCAAGTTAGCGATGATGATTTCTTTAACATTGATCATTATATCGGTTGGCTCGTTGGTCACCAAAGGCTTAAACTTTGGTTTGGATTTCACTGGTGGTACTGCTGTAGTTGTGGACTTTAAAAAAGACATTAAACTAGATACCATAAGAGATGCTTTAAAGCAAAACAATTTTATCGATGCGTCTGTACAGAATTTTGGCTCATCTAAATCTGTACAAATAAGGTTTCAATCTGAAAATGATGACCAATCACAACAACTAAGAGATCAGTTGAATAAAATTATTGAACCCATTGATCCATCTGCGACAGTGGGCAAAGGTGATTTTATTGGCTCTCAGGTTGGAGAAGAGTTGGTAGATCAAGGTTCTTTGGCAATATTGTATGCGATTATCGGTATTTTAATGTATGTAACCATGCGCTTTGAGTGGCGATTTTCGTTGGGCTCAGTGGCTGCATTGGTTCACGATGTGGTCATCACTGTGGGTGTATTTTCCGTATTGCAAATGGAATTTGATTTAACCATTTTGGCTGCATTGCTGGCGGTGATTGGTTACTCCTTAAATGATACGATTGTGGTGTTTGATCGTGTTCGTGAAAATTTTAGATCTTTGCGCAAAAAGACACCCAGTGAAGTATTCAATATTTCTATAGCACAAACCCTATCAAGAACCGTGATTACCTCATTGACTACATTGTTGGTGTTGTTGGCGTTGTTCTTTATTGGTGGTGCCATGATTCATGGGTTTGCATTTGCTTTAATTGTGGGTGTAATTGTAGGTACCTATTCATCCATATTTGTGGCTTCAACTGCAACACTCACACTTGGTATTTCTAGAGAAGACTTGATGGCGGTGGAAAAAGAAGGCGTAGATTTGGAACATATCCCATAATCGGACTGTATTTTTGATGAAAATATGGCACGAAATAAAACACTTACTTGAACAAGGACGTTCTCTTTATCTTTTAACCGTTGTCCAATCAACAGGCAGTGCACCAGGAAGAGTGGGATTTAAAATGTTGGTTTCTGATTGTGGTTATCTGTGTGGTTCCATTGGTGGTGGAATCATGGAGTTCAATTTGGTTGAAAAGGCCAAGAAGTTACTCAATGATAATATTGTTGATCATCATTTTGTCATTCAAGACCACCGAGGTACCTCTAAATCTAGTTCTGGTATGATTTGTTCAGGCTCACAAATTATTGTCTTTAACCATCTTTCCCGTGATGACTTAATGTTGGTTTCAGCATGTATTCAATCGTCTGTTATGGTTTATTTTTCTCCCAAAGGCATACGTTCGGTTGCTCAAAATACTGCTGAAGGGTTCTGGGTAAAATCTTCTGATGTTTGGTCATATTCTGAACTGATTAATACAAAAATCAAGCCCAAAGCCCATGTTTTTGGAGCAGGGCACGTGAGTCTTCCGACATCAGAGTTGCTAAGTTCTATTGGCTTTGATGTGTGTTTGTATGATAATCGAGAAGGACTGAATACCTTGCAGAACAATAACTTTGTATCATTCAAAAAAATTATAGATTATCAACAGGTTTTGCAGCAGGTGAATATAGAGAAAGAGGACTTTGTTGTATTAATGACGCACAAGTTCATTGAAGATAAATTAATCTTGTCGCAACTTTTTGATCTAGAATGTCAATATATTGGCGTACTGGGAAGCAAAAACAAAATCAAAGTCATGTTTGATGGATTAATCAAATCGGGAGTTGAACAAGCTCAGGTAAACAATATTTATGCACCTATTGGTTTAGATATTCACAGCCAAACTACTCAAGAAATAGCCATTAGCATAGTTGCTGAAATTATAAAAGTTCGCAATATCTGCTGATTTTGCTCATCAATCAGCATAAATCATCATCAACCATTAATCATCAACAGGACAGGCTTCCAAAACTTTTTGCAAGAACTCCGGGTCGAAATCTTTCATAAAGCTTCTGGCATCTTCGTCTTTACAATCATATTCTGTCAATATAGATTTGAAATTAATAGCGGCACCATTAAAATTTTCTATCCTTAAAAAAGTATTGGCTGCTTTTCTTTTGGTGCCTAATTCCAGTTTTTGTGCTGATGTTAAGTTTTGATTCTTGATCTCTACTTTTTCGCGGGTCACATACCAGCCACCAATGCCCATAACGCCTAACGCTATAACAGCCGATAAAATATAGATGATCAATTGCATAGATTTCGAGCGGCCATCAGAAATAGGTCTAAATCCTTGTGTCGCTGTTGAATCACTGCTTTCTAATTTGCGAATCCATTTTTCAAGTATGCTGGTCAACTGATCAGCGGATTGATACCGGTCATCAGGAGATTTTGCCAATAACTTATCTAAAATGGGCTGTAAGGCCGATTTTTCTTCGGGCAAATTCGGTGGTGGCTCATGCACATGGGCATAACTGATGGCGAAGGTATCGTCGCCTTCAAACAGTTTTTTACCGATTAACATCTCATACATCACTACACCCAAAGCATACAAGTCAGAGCGTTCATCAATGTCTTTGCCCAAAGCGCGTTCAGGGCTCATGTAATGTGGAGTTCCTACTACCGCACCAATGCGGGTAAACTCAGATACTTTGCCTTGTGCTTTGGCAATACCAAAGTCTAACAGTACGGCTTGTCCTTCTTCATTAAACATGATGTTTTCAGGTTTAATGTCTCTGTGTAATGTTTTTCTGTGGTGAGAGTGAGCCAGGGCGCTGCTGATTTCTTTCATGATTTGAAGAACTTGAGCATCGTCCAGCGTGCTTTGATCGAGTTTTTGTTTTAAGTCACCGCCTGGCAGTATTTCCATTGCCAAGTAATAATGTTTTTGCACCACTCCACAGGCAAAAACCGTGACGATATTGGGATGATTAAATTGAGCTACCGTATCGCCTTCTTGCTTTAAATCATCAAGGATTTTTGGATCATTGCTGTTGGGGGATACAATTTTTATCGCAACCTGACGTTTGGGTTCTAATTGTTCGCCAAGATAGACTTTTGCCATTCCGCCTTGGCCGATTTCTTTGATCAGTTTAAAATTGGGTATATTTAATTGTTGTTCTTCAGACACAGACAAGCTCTTATTAATGTAAATGATATTCTAACTAAAATACTTTATAATTAAATCAATTTTCTGAACAAACATCACAATTAATGTCAAAATTTGACTTTCATCTTTATTAAATTACATTATTCGGTTGCGCTGCGTGCTAGAATAACTTTTTTATACAAACAAATCTGCCATTGCCTATGTTTAATTACTTTGATGATCACAAAGAATCCATGAGAAAAGTGGACACGGCATGGTTGAGAATGGAGTCTCCTTCAAACCTGATGATGATTACTGGCTTAATGTTTTTAGACAAGCTGCCAGATTATCACGTGTTTTTAGAAATGGTTGAAAAAAACTTTCTCAGCTATCGCAGATTTAAACAAAAAGCAGTTATATCTGCGACGGGAGCTTATTGGCAGGATGACGAATTTTTCGATATTAAAGGCCATGTTAGGAGAGTGGCTTTACCCGGCAAAGCCGATTATGCAGAGTTACAAGATTTTGTCAGTGATTTGGCTTCAACGCCGTTAGA
This sequence comes from uncultured Alcanivoracaceae bacterium, assembly GCA_964564165.1. Lineage (GTDB taxonomy): Bacteria > Pseudomonadota > Gammaproteobacteria > Xanthomonadales > Marinicellaceae > NORP309. The sequence goes on from CAZLZZ010000015.1 coordinate 28,916, forward strand.
TAAATCCAAGCCCCTTTGGCAATTTCACATTGTTGAAAATTATGACAAGGGCCCTGTGTTGGTTTCAAGAATTCACCATTGTTATGCAGATGGCATCGCCTTAATTCAAGTGTTGCTATCAATGACCAGTGCCGATAGAGAAAAAAGTTTAGAATTAACACCAGAAAGCAGCAACAAAGAGCATCACCGCAAACTAGGCATGTTGAAGTCTGTTATTAACCCTGCAAAAAAACAGTTCAATAATTCAATAAAAATTGCCAACCAAATTAAAGCGTTGGGAGCAGAAGCTTTTGCCAATCCTGAATTGATTGAAAAAGGCGTAGCGGAAATTGCAGATGTTGCAGGTGAATTATTCAGTGCTTTGACTCTTCCTGATGATCCGCCAACAGTTTTCAAAGCGAAATTAAGTGTTAGAAAAAATGCCGCATGGGCGGACTCAATAGAATTGGGCAAAGTTAAAGCCATTGCTCATGCAACGGGTACCACTGTCAATGATGTGTTAATTTCAAATTTAGCAGGTGCTTTGCGAGAGTATATGCTAAAAATTGGGGAAAATCCCGATGGTATTGTTATCAATGCCACGGTTCCTGTAAATTTAAGACCGTTAGAACATGCCAAAAATTTGGGCAATCATTTCGGCTTGGTATTTCTGAAATTGCCTATTTTTGAAGGCAATCCGTTAAAACGCCTTAGTTATATTCACGATGAAATGAATGAACTGAAGAAATCCAAACAAGCCATCGTGTCCTTTGGTCTGCTGAGTGCAATTGGAATGGCACCTGCTGCGGTTCAAACCATGTTGTTAGACCAGTTTTCTCAAAAAGCAACCACCGTATTAACCAATGTTCCAGGGCCACAAGTACCTTTGTATATTTCAGGATCACAAGTAGAAAAAATCATGTTCTGGGTTCCACAAAATGGCACAATAGGCATGGGAATTAGTATTTTATCGTACAATGGAAAAGTCGAATTTGGTTTGATTGTAGATAAAAACTTGGTATCTGATCCAGAAAACGTCATTAAAGAATTCCCCAATCAGTTTGAACACTTAATGGATTGTATGATGATGCACCCTTGGGATGGAGAAATTCATGCAGATATTCTGGATTAAGAACACTCTCGGTATTCTGTGTTGATTGTATATAATAGGCGGATTAACCTTAAATAGCCATTCTACAAATATCGGAAAGTTGGGCTTCGCTTCGCTAAGCGCCAGCCTACATTTTAAACAGATAAATACTTTTGCCTGTAAGAAAACTAAGGATGTCCCTATTACTTATTACTCAACTGCACACCCTAATAACTGAACAACTATTTTAGGGGCCGGCGATTTATCTCGTCTAATTTTTACGTAATTAATTTGCCAAATGTCAACACCAAACATAGACGCGATAAATCGCCGTCTCTACAGTTGGATCCAGGGCAGATAACAAATATGTTAACAAAACACATAGGACAGTGACCTATTTGACTATATTTTGCGATGGTTATGAATTGTTTTCTTGGTAAAGTTATGGTTATTCCTTGAAAATGATTATTTCAAGAGATTCACAAACAAAACTTCCGTAGTGGGTCGCCCCCTATGTCAGGATAGTTGTCGCCAAATCGATCAAGTTAATTGTCGCCTGATACTTCGAGTGATATTTGGTATTTTCGAGCTGTTGTCATGGTTTCTCCCCTTTAAAACCACGATTTTAATAAAAACACATTCAAATTAAGGTAGGTGGTTTCCTAAATTGTTGTAGGAAATTGTTATTGGGATGCCTGTCATGTGGTTTTTGGTTTGTGTGATCTAATAACATTGTTAAACAAATGTTAATCCTGTTGTTGCTCTAGATAAATCATGACTATTGACACTGTTGAAGAGTTTGTTTGGCTTATAAACTACCTAAATATTAATTATTGAGGAATTTTATGATAACACTTTTACTGTTATTATTAAGTATCAACGCAATTGCGGTTGACTTTGTCGATGTCGAAAAAGCGTTGAATGATGGCAATACTGCTGTTGCTGAACAATGGCTTAAACAAATTGATGAAAATAGTTCTGACTATAACAAGGTTGATTTCATAAAAGCCAGGTTAGCACTATCTAGTAATGAATTGGATGATGCTGAGGAGTATTTAGAAAAAGCCTTAAAACAGTACCCACATGCCGATACTTATAATTTAGCTGGTGGTATTTATGGAATGCAAGCCGCTGAGGCAAGTATTTTTTCAAAGTTAGGCTATGCCAAAAAGTCTAAAAAATACCTTAAAATGGCACATGAGGCTGATCCAACTAATATTGTATTCATGGAAGGTTTGATTCAATTTAATATTCAAGCCCCTGGCATTGCAGGAGGTGATATGGATGCGGTAGAGCCACTAATTCAAAAAATTGCTAAGCTAGATAGTAAAAAAGCGGTAAGGTTGCGCGCAATGTTTATTGCTGAAGATGATGATGAAGAGGCAGCAATTGCGTACTTAACTAAAGAAATAAATAATGACCCATCAGTTTTAGATTATGTTTATTACCGTGGTTATTTGTACTCAGGGATGGAAAAATATGATAATGCCATTGCCGATTATTTAAAAGTGGTTGATGATAACTCTGATGAATATATTAGCTCATCAGTTCGCTTAAATGCTTTATATCAACTCGGAAGACTAGCTTCGATAGAAAAGAAATGGTTACAAAAAGGCAAGCAATGTTATTTAGTGGTTGACCGAAAAATCAAAATTCCCAATTAAATTCTGATTCCAA
>CAZLZZ010000016.1:0-31387 GCA_964564165.1 uncultured Alcanivoracaceae bacterium
TGGGCCTTTGAAATGACACCAGAGGGCGTTAAACGCACTGAAGAACTGGCAGATGGTGAAACGGTAGCCAGTAGTAAAATGGATGGTTTTATTTTAGTGGGGATTGCAGTTGTTATTGGATTGGGTATTTGGCAGCAGATGAGAATAAAGGAATGGATTCCCGCCTCCGCGGGAATGACGACACAACCATTTCCGTCATTCCCAACAAAACTCCCGTCATTCCCGCGAAGGCGGGAATCCAGAAAGAACAACAAAAACTCATTCTTGGCATAGCTGTTCTTCCTTTTGAAAATTTATCAGAAAACCCCAACAATGCCTTTTTTGCAGGCGGGGTATATGAAGATGTATTGCCCGAATCCCGATATAGAAACGCGAATTAGAGTGCAATCAATTGGTGCGTATAGTAAATCTAAAAAATACGTAACCACCTTATTGGTGAGAAGATATTTTTTAGATTTGCTAGGCGTGATAAGGGGTTGTGCTATAATCGTGCTTTCTATATCGGGATTTGGGTATTGACATATTTATCTCGGGTTGTGCAATGGCGGGTGATTTCGCGTACTTCAATGGAAAAATCGCAAAACAAGGAATGGAAATAAGAGAAATTGGCAAACATCTGGATGTAAGTCATGTATTAGAAGGCAGTGTCAGGCGTGCGGGTGATCGCGTACGAGTGACTGTGCAATTGATTGATGCCAGCAATGATGCGCACATTTGGGCAGAAAACTATGACGGCAAGCTTGAAGATATTTTTGCCATTCAAACAGAAATTGCAGAAAAAATAGCGCAACAACTAAAAACAAAACTAACACCCAAACAACATCAACTCATATCCACTAGATTGACGGATAATATCCAAGCTTGCGACCTGTTTATTAAAGCCAGAGAACTCTCTCGTGTTTGGCGGGGTTCACAAACATTCGCTGAACAAATACCACTGCTTGAAAAGGCCATAGCATTGGATCCTAAATTTGTTGAGTCCCAAGTAATGCTGGTACAAAGTTATGGGCGTATGTTTTGGACGGGTGGCGATACAGACGGCATCTACAGCCCCAAAACAGAATCCTTAAAAAATCAAATTTTAGCACAGTATCCCAATAGTTATTATGCTTATGCTGCACAAGGATATTACGACTATACCATAAAGAGGGATTATCAAGCGGCATTAGAACAATTACAAAAGGCATTACTTGAACGTCCAGATGACGACGTATTATTAAGCTATATTGCTTCCAGTTATAAACGTTTGGGTTTGTTTGAACAAAGTTTAGCGACAAATTTAAAGACACTTTCATTGGATCCTGAATCTGTCAGCAGTGCTAATGAAGTAACACAGATTTTAATTTTCACAAATAAAATTGATGAGGCTTTTGTACAAGCCAAAAGTAATCTGAACAAATTTCCAAACAATGTTCAATCACAAGCAAAAATGGCCCGCTTGTATTTTTCCTACTTTGGTGATGTTGCACACTACCTGAAAATCCATCAAAAAATTCTCATAAAATCAAAGAGCCCAGACTTATTGTATTTTAGATTAAAGACCAATAAGAAAAATATCGAAGAAACACTATTGACACTTGAGCAATTAAAGACGGATGTTGACCCTCTACAAAACGCTTTTATTGATTGGCAAATATCAGAGCTATTCAACATCAATGGTGATGAGACGAAATCACAACACTAAGCTGAAAAAGCATTGCAGCACATGAAAAACAATGTTCTAAGAAATAAAAACTTTGAAAACAGCCCTGTTGCAAAGCAGGTCTATGCAACTGTGATGTATGTGTCTTGTCTAGCCAACGACCAAGAGGTTTACAATAAATCGAAACAACAATTTGAGCGCACAAAATATTTAGAATTAGCTAATAGAAACTATTTTGAATCAATTTATGCCAATGCATTGGCAGAATGTGGGGAAACTGACAAAGCCTGGGAAATCAATAAAAACATATCTGGAAAAGCCTTTTCACCCATCACTGATTGGACATTGGCGCTTGATCCCTTGTATCAACACTATTTTTCCGAAATTCCAGAATACAAGGCCATGGTTAAAAGGCTTGAACAAGAAAAGTTAAAAAAGAAAACACAATGAGTCTATTCAAAGAACAAAAAAGAAGGAGTGTCCTCAGTGCTGATAACAATACCTAAAAACACCGTCATTGCGAGGGAGATACGATCTTGGGCACCAAACGGCGGGACAGTCGTTTTGCCACGCGTAGCGACCCGAAGGGTGACTGGCAGGAGTCACGAAATAATCTGTTTGGGATTACGGCAAATTCAGGAGGTTGCCACACTCGTGCCTCCTTCGCAATGACGTAGTTTTTACAGGGTTCCTCGTAATGGCATCGTCACAACCTTGCAATATTAGACATTAAAGGTATAATTGCAAGGATGTTTAATAGAAGAATAGCACATCAACTGCAACAATTACTGGATCAATTTCCAGGCGTCGTCTTACTCGGGCCACGACAAGTGGGAAAAACAACGTTGGCTCTACAAATAGCAGATGCACAAAAAGAAACAGGAAATTCCGTTTATTTGGATCTAGAATCTGATACCGATCGGGTTAAGTTAGAAGAAACTGAATTGTATTTATCATCACACCTTGATAAATTGGTGATACTGGATGAAGTCCACAGAATGCCCAACCTGTTTAATCAGTTGCGTGGCATCATCGACAAAGCCCGCAGAACAGGAAAAACCAATGGCCAATTTCTACTATTGGGTTCCGCCTCCTTAGACTTATTGCAACAATCCAGTGAAAGCTTAGCGGGCCGAGTCGCCTATCTTGAACTGTCTCCATTTGATTTAACCGAAGTAAATGATAGAAAAAATTTATGGGTTCGCGGTGGTTTTCCCGACAGCTATACAGCAAGCAATGACGCATTGAGTTTTACATGGCGCAGAAATTTTATACGCAGTTATCTAGAACGAGACATTCCGCAATTTGGCTCGCGTATTCCTGCAGAAACCTTGCGCAGATTTTGGACTATGCTAGCTCACGTACAAGGCGGATTGCTCAATGCCGCATCATTGGCCAGGGGATTAGATGTGGATAACAAATCCATTAACCGCTATCTTGATTTATTGGTGGACTTACTGTTGGTCAGAAAACTCGCCCCATGGCATGGAAACAGTGGTAAACGCTTAACCAAATCACCAAAAATCTTTATTCGCGATTCTGGTTTGGTGCATTGTCTATTGAATATACCCAATCATGAAGCACTTCTTGCACACCCCGTAATGGGAAACAGCTGGGAGGGATTTGTTATTGAAAATTTATTAAATATTTGCAGCCCTCAAGTACATGCCAGTTTTTATCGCTCATCCGGTGGTGCTGAAATAGATTTAATCTTGGAGTTTGAATCAACACAAGGTCAACAAAGCTGGGCAATTGAAATCAAAAGAAGCCTCAAACCCAAGGTAGGCCGAGGTTTTCACAGTGCATGTGAGGACATACAGCCACAAAGAAAATTACTGGTCTATTCCGGAGATGAGCACTACCCAAAAAAACATGGCGTAGAAGTTATTGGGCTGACACAATTAATGCAAGAAGTGGCAAAATTATGAATTTAATATTAAATGATAACAACCAATCCGTCATTGCGAGAGAGGTACGACGCGGCACCAAACGGCAGGATCGCCGTTTTGCCACGCGAAGCGACCCGAAGGGCTTGGAGCAGGAGCGGAGAGACAATCTGTTTGGGGTTACGGCAGCGTCAGGAGGTTGCCGCAGTCGTTCCTCCTTCGCAATGACGTAGTATTAAATTAAAAAGAGAAAACCATGATTAAATTCTTCCGAAAAATCCGCCAAAATCTTTTAAATAAAGGTAAAACCTCCCGTTATTTCAAATATGCGATTGGGGAAATACTATTGGTGGTTATTGGCATCTTGATTGCATTACAGATTAATAACTGGAACAATTTGCAAATAATTTATGCCCAAGAAAAAGGCACTTTAATCAAACTTGTTGATGATTTGAAAAGTGATAATAGAAGGTTTAAAGACATTATCGCCTATTACAAAGAGCATGGACAAAAGTTAGCCAAGCAAAAAAAACTTATTTTTAAAAAAGAACTGTCAGAAGATGAGGTAAAAATTGCAATGGAATTTTCGGGAGCCTACATTCAAAGTTTAAACCCACGCAGGGCAAGCTACGATAAAATGCTTAACACAGGAAGAATTTATAGCCTATCGAGTCAAGAAATCGTCAATACAATAATCGAATACTACCAATTGCTTGAAAAAAACATATACAGCAACAAAGAGGACCGAAGAGAGTTTAGGTCATTATTTTTCGGTGCTGAGCTGGCGGACTTTTGGTTCTGGAAAGGCGATGACAATCCTTTGAAATACGCCAAAATATTTTTCAAAGAACAAGACTCTCGCGCCTATCGCCTTTTAAAACAAAGTGCTGGGTGGAGTGTAGCCATCAACTCATATATAGTGAAGGATACGATCTTACTGTTAGATGAAAATATAAAATTAATTGAGGCGATACAAAATGTATTGAAAGATAATTAAATTTATCCACACCACAATGAAACCACTTTTAATACTCCTGCCATTTAGTGCTTCGCTGCGTTCTCAATACTGAGAAGGATTTACATCAATACACTGACTTTAATGCAAACATCTACATAGTTTGATTTGACTATGATACATATATACAATATTATAGGCTTTACTTTGTTACAATTTAAGCCTATAGTGGTTTTTTCATAGGGCATATGTGAAGACAATAAATGTTATTTAAAAGACAATTAACACAACAATTAAGTCATTGGAAATCTAAATCTAACAGAAAGCCATTGATTATCAGAGGTGCTAGACAGGTTGGAAAAACCACGTTGGTTAAGGGTTTTGCAGAATCTTATGAGTATTCTATTTATTTAAATCTTGAAAAAAGCAAGCACCGTCAATTCTTTGAACAAAGCGATGACAGTAAAACCATCATTGAAGCCATTTTTATTGCTCACAATATTTCAACAAAATACCTTGTTAACACCTTGCTTTTTATTGATGAAATTCAAGAATCACCCAAAGCCATTGCTCTATTGCGTTATTTTTATGAAGAACATCCTGAATTGCATGTTATCAGTGCGGGTTCATTGCTCGAATTTGCCTTAAAGGATGTGCCAAGTTTTCCTGTGGGTAGAATAGAATTTTTATACCTTCACCCACTTAATTTCTATGAGTTTCTACAAGCCATCGGTCATACTGTTGCGCTTGAACAATTAACAAAACTCCCAATAAACCAAGCAGCTCATAGTACTCTTGTGCAGCTTTTTAATCAATTTTGTATCATTGGAGGAATGCCAGAAATCGTTGAAGAGTTTACAAAAGAACATTCTTTTGGAAATTTAACGCCTATTTATGAAAGTCTTTGGGCATCCTACATCAGTGATTCTGAAAAATATGCCAGAAATCCAACCGAAAAAAACGTCATAAAACACATCATGGCTACTGCGGCTTATTCGATTGATAAAAGGATAAAATTTCAAAACTTTGGCAACTCAAACTATCGTTCAAGAGAATCAGGTGAAGCCTTTAGAAACTTACATCTTGCCAAAATTATTCAACTGATGTATCCAACCACTGCATTAGAACCACCGATAATTGCCGATTTAAAAAAGTCTCCAAGGTTGCAATTTTTAGATACCGGTCTTGTCAATTACACACTAGAGTTGACATCACAAATGTTGTTGTTGGATGATTTGAGCACAATTTACAAAGGGGCTATTATTCCCCACATGATTATTCAAGAATTGATTTCACTACAAGCGCACAAATCGCAACTGCCCTGTTTTTGGGTTAGAGAAAAAAAACAAGCCTCATCAGAAGTGGATATAGTGTATAGTGTTGATAATATGATAATACCCATCGAAGTAAAATCAGGAGCAACAGGATCATTGAAATCATTGCATCAATTCATTGAACGTGCTCCTCATCAATATGCTGTTAGAATGTATGCTGGAAAGTATGAAATCATCCAAGCAAGAACGCCCAACGGCAAACCCTATATTTTAATGAATTTGCCTTACTATTTAGGCACACAACTACCTCAATATTTAAGGCATCTAATTAACAACTGCCCTGCTACAGGATAGGAGAAGATGATTTTGAATGCGATTGAATACAACAAAACCGCCGTCATTGCGAGAAGGAACGACGCGACACCAAACGGCAGGATCGCCGTTTTGCCACGCGAAGCGACCCGAAGGGCTTGGAGCAGGAGCGGAAAGACAATCTGTTTGGGGTTACGGCAAATTCAGGAGATTGCCGCAGTCGTGCCTCCTTCGCAATGACATAGTGTTAAATTAAAAAGAGACAACCCATGATTACATTCTTCCGAAAAATCCGCAAAAACCTCCTGAAAGAAGGCAAAACTGCCCGTTATTTTAAATATGCGATTGGTGAAATCCTTTTGGTAGTAATTGGCATATTAATTGCATTGCAAATCAACAATTGGAATGAGGCAAGAAAAGCAACCATTCAAGAAGTTACCCTATTAAAAAACATACAACAAGACATTGAACTGGATAAATTGGACATCAACTTCAATATCAAATACCACAAACTAATGTTAAAAGCAGAGATTGAGTTGCTGGATTTTTTACAAAGCGATTTAACTGAGCCAAAAACACCCATAGACTATTCAAAGGCACTGGGCTTTCCTTTGGTTGCAGTAATACATAAATCCACTTTCAATAATTTGATTAACAATGACATCAGCATTATCTCTAATAATAAACTAAAAAAAACCATCACACGCTTTTATGATTACTTTGTAACTGCCATATTATTAATGGAAAATGAAACACCTGAATACAATACTTATAATGCAAAAAAACCGTTTTTCTTAAAATATTTCAAATTAGACAACAAATCAAAATTTTTAAAGTTGAGTTCTGAAAACAGTGAATACCAATACAACCCAGATTTAGAAAAACAAAGCTTAATATTGAAAGATGAAAAAGCAGCGAAGCAAGACGAAGCATTTAAGATAAACTTGAATGAAAGCCAATTTTTTAGAAATGCCAAAATCAGTATCTATAGTAATTTACTCAAAGAAATTGATAAGCTTAATGCCGCACTCAACACAGAATTAAATAAGCTAGAACAATGATAAAATTCTTTCGACACATCCTAAACACCGCCATTGCAAGAAAAGAGACTGTAGTAATCTCTGTAGATTGCGGTAATACTAAAGAGAACACAAATGAACATTCATATTGAAACCGAACGATTGATTTTTAGAGACATCGAAGAGACCGATGTCGAAGGCATGTTTGCTCTGGATTCAGATACAGAGGTGCATAGATATTTAGGAAACAAACCCGTTAAGTCTTTTGACGAAACAAGACAAGTTATCAAATATATCCGTCAACAGTATGTAGACAATGGCATTGGCCGTTGGGCAGTTATCGATAAAAGCACCGATGCTTTTATGGGCTGGGGTGGCTTTAAATTAGAAGATGTTGTTAGAAGTGATTTTAACTACATTGATTTAGGTTATCGACTAAGGCGAAAATATTGGGGCAAGGGTATTGGTACCGAAATTGCTAAGGAATCTTTAAAGCATGGATTTAACACATTAAATTTTGCTGAAATTTGTGCGGCTGCAGATGTGCAGAATATTGGTTCTAATAAAATACTTAGTCAGTCAGGTATGAAGTTTACCGAAACCTTTGAGTTTGAAGGAGTTAAGCACAATTGGTATAGAATTAAAAAAATAGAATGGTTGGAATTAGAATGAACAATACAAAAATTAGGCTATATGCGAAATTTATCGGGTTAATTTTAATCATAATTTTATCGTCTTGTGCAAAAAAGGCTCATCTGTTTAACTCTCAGTTAAAGGTGAATTCAAAAACCGCATTGAGTGAACCTTATCTCATGTTAATTTCTCTTGATGGTTTTAGGTGGGATTATGTTGACCGATTTAAGCCGCCACATTTATCTGGATTCATTAAAAATGGGGTTAAAGCGCAATCTCTTGTTCCTTCGTTTCCATCCAAAACATTCCCGAATCATTACACCATTGCCACAGGTATGTATCCGGATAAAAACGGTATATTAGGCAATTCATTTTATGATTATAATACGGGTTTAACTTACAGCATTAATAATCGCGAACGAGTGGAAGATGGCGGTTTTTATGCGGGCATCCCTATTTGGGTTCAAGCTGCAAAAGCAGGCATGGTCACTGCCAGCTATTTTTTTGTGGGAACTGAGGCCAAAATTGGGGGCATTCGACCCAGCTATTATTATAACTATGAAGACGTTGCCAATCAAATACGGGTCACTCAAGCCTTAGAATGGTTGAGTTTACCCGCAAAGAAAAGACCGCATCTCATCACCCTGTACTTTTCAGACATGGATGATGTGGGACATGCGGTTGGCCCCAATAATGATGCTGTGCTAAAAAACACTTTATTCAAATTAGATGAGATTTTGGGTGATTTATTTAAAGGCGTTAAAGACAGTAAATTGCCGGTTAACATCGTCATTGTTTCTGATCACGGCATGACCGAAGTGCCTGTTGCAAATTTTATTCCTTTTGAAAGCATTAAAAATGACGAGCTATACTTGGCTATAGATAATGGTACATTAATTAATATTCACCCTAAGGACAAAGCACAAACTCAATCTGTTTTTAACAGTTTAAAGGAAAAAGCAAAGAGCCACAATTACGAAGTTTATAAAACAGAAAACACTCCCGGCTTTGAATATACTCCACACAACAAAAACTGGGGCAGCATCCAAATTGTTGCAGATAACGGTTATTATTTTCTCAATGAAAACAAGATAAAGATTAAAAAAGAGTCTGGCAATACTGTATATGGAGCACATGGTTTTGATGCTAGGAATAAGAAAACGGGCAAAGAAATGCACGGCATTTTTTATGCCAATGGCCCTGCCTTTAAAAAGGGGTTGACTGTTCCTTCATTTACAAATATTCATATTTATCCCATCATGTGTAAAATCTTGGGTCTAGATATTCCTGATGATATTGATGGGAAACTTGAAGTCTTGGAAGGTATTCTTGAGGAGGCTCTGATTAATTAAATTCTTGTGATATCTGCCTTCGCGGGAATGACGGAGTGAGAAGCTACTTTTTAAGGTGTGTAACAAAACTTTTAGACTTAAACCTAAAAAAAGTAAGGTGGGTTTACCCGAATGGCACTTACTTAAGGCTTAAAACGCCGTATATAGTTATTTTTTAACTCCACGCTAGTGTGCTAAGACAGGAATCTAGTATAAATCATTAACCACCGTCATTGCGAGGAGCATAAGCGACGTGGCAATCTCATAACTCTGGTGTCGATTCCTAAAGATTGCCACGTCGCTTATGCTCCTCGCAATGACCAGTTTTTTTATAATTATGATAAGCTTCAATAAATTGCCTCTTAATTAAGTGCCATTCGGGTAAACCCACCTTACAATTTTAACCCGACATGCGCCTTCGCGGTTATGACGAATGTTTTTCAAAAATCCTTTGAAATTACCTAATCAATAAAAAATTACAATCGTTTTGTTGAATCATTTTGGTGGTAAAACTGCCAAAGAAAAACCCGTGTACTTTGCCGTGGCTAAATGCTCCCATGGCAGTGATGTCGATTTGGTTTTCTTTCTGGTATTGAGTTAGTTGTTCGATGGTGTCGCCTTTTAAGGCTTGAGTAATGATGGTGTTATTTGAGTCTAAAAAAGCGGCTTTAGCTTCTTGAAGCAATTTTTCTGACAACTCTTCATTGTCATTCACGCTGACCAAATGCATCTCTAAGGCTTCTTTGTAAATCGTATCTTGGCTTATCATTGCCAGTGCCCGTTTTGATGTGGGGCTGCCATTGTAGGCGAACATGATTTTTTTGGGTTCTACATATTCTTTTTGTACAATAAACACGGGTGTGTCAGTAGCCCGGATTGATTCTTCAAGGTGAAAGCCCAGTCCTTTGTCATCTCCTTTGTCGTTTTCTTGGTGGCTTTTGCCTTTTGAACCTAGCATGATGAAAGCAGTTTCTGATTTTAAATCTTCAATGGTTTCTGGTAATGTTCCGTGTCTAAGTTTTGCCACCACATTGTTAAGACCTGCATCCATGACTCTTTGTTTGGCGGTGCTGATAAGTGCTTTGCCTTTGGCTATGAGGGTTTTGTTTTGTTGACGTTCTTCTTCGGAGAACTCTTTTAGCAATTCGCGGCGAATATTGGGAGTTAGATTGCCCTCGTGGTGTGCGTTTTCTGTGTGGTGTGAGTGTTCGATGGTATGTAGCAGTTTAATGGTGATGCCATTGCTTTTCGATAACCAAATAGCACAATCAATTAATGAATCGCTTATAGTCGAGCCATCTATGCCTACCAAAATATATTTGTTCCTGTTTGTATTATTGTATATATTATTGTTGATATTCTCGCTCATATTAATGCCCACTCATGAATTTTTCTATTTCTTCTGGATTGTCGTGTATAGCAAACTTATCCAGCATCGTTTTGCTGGCACTGTTTAAACCAACGACTTTAACATCAGCACCTTCTCTGCGCAATTTTATTACAACCTTATCCAGCGCAGCAACAGATGTTACATCATAGAAGTGAGCGCGTTTAACATTGATGACAATGTTATCAAGCGCTTCTTTAAAATCAAAGTAACCCATAAATTTATCCGATGAGTTGAAAAATACCTGACCAACCACGTGATAAGTTCGGGTGTCTGTATTTTCATCGTATTCAGACTTCACAAACATAAACTGACTTAGTCTTTGTGCTAAAAACAATGAACCAATTAATATACCAGTAAAAACGCCATAAGCCAAATTGTGGGTCCAGACTACTACAATAACCGTGGCGATCATGACAATGGACGCACTTTTTGGGTTGGTTTTTAATTCTTTTACGGATGTCCAGCTGAATGTACCTATCGATACCATGATCATCACAGCAACCAAAGCCGCCATCGGCACGATTTTTAAAATATCGCTTAAAAACACCACTAAAATTAATAAAAACACACCCGCAACCAAGGTGGATAAACGGCCACGACCGCCTGATTTAACATTGATAATAGATTGACCAATCATTGCACAACCTGCCATGCCACCTATTAATCCCGAACCAATATTGGCAATGCCTTGGCCTTTACACTCGCGTTTTTTGTCGCTGTCTGTATCGGTCAATTCATCTATTACATTGGCTGTCATTAGTGACTCTAGCAAGCCAACAATGGCAATAGAAACCGAATAGGGAAAGATAATTTTTAGCGTCTCAAAATTTAAGGGCACATCAGGCCACAAAAATATCGGCAAAGTATCGGGCAATTCACCCATGTCATTAATGGTTCGCACATCGGTTAGTCCAAAGTAATAGGCAATGGCAGTTAAAGCAATGATGTTAACCAAAGGAGAGGGTATTATTTTGCCAACTAAAGGCACATAAGGGAACAGATAAATAATGCCAAGCCCAAGAACCACCAAGGCATACACATGCCAAGTTACATTCATCAACTCCGGCAATTGTGCCATGAATATTAATATCGCCAACGCATTTAAAAACCCATTCATCACGGATTTAGAGACAAAACTCATGAATTTATGTAGATTTAGATAGCCTGCAATGATTTGTAGAACCCCTGCCAACACCGTTGCTGCCAGTAAATATTGCAACCCGTGGTCTTTAACCAAGGTGACCATTAATAAAGCAGTAGCTGCAGTGGCCGCAGAAATCATGCCAGCACGCCCTCCAACAAATGCAATCATCACCGCTATCGCAAAGGATGCATATAGACCTACTTTTGGGTCGACTCCAGCAATTATAGAAAAAGCAATCGCCTCAGGAATCAAAGCCAAAGCCACTACAATACCAGCCAATATATCGCCTTTTATATTGCCAAACCAATCGTTTTTTGGTGAGAATAACATTCAATTGTCCTTTAAAGATTCAAAATAAAGTCGCGCTTTATATCATATTGATGGGTGTCAGTATAGATAATTATGTTGTAAATGAATTAATAAGGATGCCCGTAAGACAACATCACCAATAAAAGATATACCAATATGTTAAAATTTAGTTATAATAGAACTTGATTGAGAAAACAATAACAGCGAAAAAGTCTCAACTTTTCCGCAGCTGATTGTTGTTTATCGATTAAACGCTACAATAGCAGAGGGGGTCAACACATGACAGCAAAAACAACAATACGGTTTTATCACTGAAGAATATTTAATGTCTAAGAAAGAATATCCAACTATTCCAGGTTACCAAATCAAAAAAATACTGGGTGAAGGCGGTATGGGCATCGTCTATCTTGCAGTGCAAACTGCGCTTGATAGAGATGTTGCCCTTAAGGTAACTTTACCTGCATTGGCTGAGATGGATGAGTCCTTTACAAAAAGATTTGTTAGAGAAGCGCGCGCAACAGCTGCGTTAAACCATAAAAATATTATCACTGTCTATGATGCAGGAGAATTTGAAAAAAGCTCTTACCTTGCTATGGAGTATATAGCTACGGGTACATTGGCAGATATCGAACGCTCGGAGCTCAATGACGAAGAAATTTGTCAGTTGTTTATTGGAATTAGCCAAGGATTGGGTTCTGCGCATAAAGCTGGTTTTGTTCACAGAGATGTCAAGCCTGACAACATTCTTATTGATCGATATGGTCGACCAGTAGTGACTGATTTTGGCATTGTTAAATCTTTGGGTACAAAAAACACTGCTCTGACCATAGCAGGGGGCACAATTGGAACCCCTCAGTACATGAGCCCTGAGCAGATTAAGGCTGAAGAACTTGATGGCCGTTCTGATTTATACAGCCTGGGTGTCATGTTGTATAACCTTTTGGAAGGACATGCACCCTTTTCTGACCCAACACCTTCGGCGGTTTACATCATGCATGTTACCACTGATCCGTCGCCACTATCTGCTGAAAATGCTGTTTTTCAAACTATAATGGATCGCTTGTTACAAAAAAACCCCAATGACCGATATGCCAATGCCAGTGAATTGGTCAGAGAGTTAAGGTCGTTAAAAGACAATAAGCCAGAAAAAAAACCAAAGCCAGAAACCAAGCAAAAACTACAAAGAACGGCAACTAAGGTAAATTTGGATACCGATGGCCTTGAAAAAACGCACTCATCGATTGTTCATAAAAAAATTGAGACTAAAAAAGCCACCAATAAAAATCAAACTGGCGCTGTAAAATTAGCAAAAACACCTCCGGTTACTAGAAAGTTTGTCAATCAGAGTTCAAGTGGTGTTAGTGTTGTCAGTGGCAATAGAGCCAAGTGGATAGCTGTTTCTTCGGCTTTTTTGTTATTGATTGTGGCAGGAGTTTTTGCCTATAACCAATATTCGGAAAGCCAAAATATTGACAATCAAGCCGTTGTTCAAGAAGGTGTCAAACAAGAGCCTGCTAAACAAGAGAAAAGTATTCCCAAACCGACAAAAGTTGAAGACAAAAAAGAACCCACAAACCAACAAACAGACAGCTTAGCAATAGAAAATAATAGCAATCAAGCCCCTGTAGAACAGCCACCTCAAGTACAAGCAGTAGTCGAAACCAAGAACGCAACCAACATCAATACCAAGGACCTAATTTCAACCCAATTTGAAAATGAAGAACCCCAACTAACCAGTGTTCAAAAAGATCCAACAACGGGTTTCGAACCAGTTGAAGCCGAACAAGAAGTCGTGACTCAAAACTCTAATCAAAAAACAAGTGAGTTGAAACAGGCTAGTGATATTGATCAAGCGGTAACACCAGCTGAAGAACCCTCAGATTCTTACCTCAACTCATTATTGGCGTTGGCCAATTTAGATTTAGATAACTGGAAGCTGATGTCTCCGAAGAGTGGAAATGCCAATCTTCGTTTTAATCAAGTTTTGGATATAGACCCAAGCAATCGACAGGCGAAAAAGGGATTGTTACAAGTGATACATAAGTACACTTTGTTGGCCAACAATAAAGCCAACAGTAACCTGTTTAGCGACGCGAAACTATTTGCCAGTAACGCCCTGTCACTAAGAAATGATTACCTGTCTAAGTCTTATGACAAGGCGGATTTACTGGGTGTTAGTGATGCAATTACGCTTAATCAATTAAGGGCGTTGCGTGACAATATCAATAAGAACTCATTGGCTTATGAGAAACAGAAGGCGCAACGGTTGACTTCGACGAATAATAGACAAGACAAAGATGAATATTATAAAAATGGTCTTGCAGCACACCAGAAAAAGAACTATCAAACGGCCTTGGACTGGTTAAATAAGGCGGCCGAGTTAAATCACGCTGAATCACAAACCTTATTAGGGGACATGTATTACACAGGTCAGGGCGTAACTCAGAATGATGTTCTTGCTTTAAGTTGGTACAAAAAAGCGGCGGAAAACAATAGTCAAAAGGCTCAGGTATATATAGGAACTATGTATGAACAAGGCAGTGCTGTAAAACAAAACTATCAAAAAGCCATTGAGTGGTACAACAAAGCAGCTCAGCAAAAAAATGCAGAAGCGCAACACTTGTTGGGGTTAAGTTACTACAACGGAAGAGGGGTTTCGAAAAGTGATGAGGAGGCGGTTAAGTGGTTTCGTTTGGCAGCAAAACAAGGCAACCCCAGTGCCCAAAACCTACTGGGTTGGATGACATACAAAGGCAAGGGAATAAAGAAAGACCACCTTAAAGCTGTCGAGTGGTACACCAAGGCCGCCAATCAAGGACTGGCAAAAGCTCAGGACAATCTGGGGCAAATGTATTTTAAAGGATATGGTGTAAGGGTAGATTATGACCAGGCATTTGTTTGGTATTCTAAGGCTGCCAATCAGGGCCTAGCAGAAGCGCAGGGTATTCTTGGTGCCATGCATGAATATGGACGAGGCACGAGAAAAAGTCCCAGAGCAGCGATTGAATGGTATAAAAAAGCGGCTAAGCAAGGAGATGACTTCTCCATTAAAAAGTTAAGAAAACGGGGCATAACAAGATATGATTAAATTGATTGCCAATAAATTTTAATAAAAAATGCCGCTATTTTTCTAAAAAATAACGGCATTTTTAGTTCAAGTATTGTCCCTGTAGGGTTGATATCAACCCTGTTTTAACAACTGATTGACTTCATTCAAGTCTTCTTCAGTCAAATTTCCTGCCGACCGTTTTAAACCCAAAAACTGGATAAAATAATCGTATTTGGCTCTGGAATAATCCCTTTGAGATTGATAAAAACTGCGTTGTGACAGCAGTACATCAACAATGGTTCTGGTGCCTACTTCATAACCCGCTTCAGTGGCCTCAAGCCCGCTTTGCGCAGAAACCATGGCTTGTTTGCGAGCTTGGACGCTGCTTTTGGCGGCTATTGTTCCGTGATAGGCATTACGCACTTTGCGAATAACGCTTCTTCTGGCTTGCTCGTATCTATCCATCGCTGCTTTGTGATTGTGAATAGACTGCCTAACTTGTGATTGAGTTCTGCCGCCAGAATAAATAGGCACACTAAGGCTTAAGGTTATGGTATTTGAATCAGATGTTCTGTCGGTTTCAAAAATATCAACAATAAACCCTCCTGGATTATTTGGGTCGGGTCTTGATTGAGAGAATGTGGCATTTGGGTTCAGCGAATGACTGCGTGAAAAGTTCAGTCCAACAGTGGGAAAGTGACCAGCCCTGTTTGCCGAGATTTGTTTTTCTGCAATATCCGCATTGAATTTAGCCGTTGATAAATCAGGGTTTGTTTGTATGGCCATTTCTTGATAGGCTTCTATCGGGCTTAATTTGAATTGGTTCACTTCAATGTCGTCTGGAACAACGGCCAGTTGAGGGTAATATTTTTGCGTCATTTCAAAAAGAGCTTCGTTGGCATCTTCAAGTAGATTGTTTGCCAAAATAACAGAGGCTCTTGCGCCATCGAAGCGTGCGCGTGCCTCATGTACATCGGTAATGGCGGCTAATCCCACTTCAAAACGTTGCTCTGCTTGGTCCAGTTGACGCCCAATGGCTTTGGCTTCCGCTTTTGAGAACAAAACCGAATCTTGCTCACCCAAAACATTAAAATAACTCTGCGCCACTCTTAGGATGAAATCTTGATAGCTGATGTCGTAATCAGCGATGGATTTTAAGATTTGGATTTTAGAAATTTTAAAATTTGCATAGTTGGCTTGGTTATAGATGGATTGATTGATGCCAATATTCCATCCTTCGGTATTGATGTCAAAGCTTTGTTGAGGAATTAGGCTGCCACCTGTTTCACTGTCTCCTTTGTTTTTGTTCCAGCCACTGGTAATCTGCGGCAGAAACGCAGCAAAAGCCTGCTTCTTTCCTTCTGCAGTAGCATTTAAGGAGTTTTTTGCAGCCGATAACTGAGGATCGTGTGTTAGACTTTGTTTAAAGACTTCAGATAAGTCTGCACTAAATACAGAAAAGCTGAGCGTTATACAACTCAATGTTAGGATTGGTTTCTTCATAATATTCTTCATAATATTTTTCATTTTATAGTTCAAAAGTTGTAACTACCCATCCCGTCATTCCCGCGAAGGCGGGAATCTATTGTGAAATGGATTACCTCCTACGCGGTAATGACGACAGGTGCGGGCAGTTACCAAAAGTTTATAATTCAAATACAGATTGTTCATCTGTGGTCAGTAAAGGTTTGACAACTGTTTCAAACAAAGTTTCAACTGATGCCTCTCCAGCGCTACTTTTTGTAATAATACTGGCAGTCATAATGGGGTTTTTGCCAATAATGGCAAAAATTTTCCCATCGTGCTTAATGTTGTCTAATAAAAACTCTGGGGTTTCTTCAAGGGAGCCTGTAAAAACAATGCAATCAAATTTATAAGTGGATTGGTATTGATAAACATCTTGATTGATGCATTTAACATTGGTTATCTTGGCTTCTGCTAGTTTTTCAACGGCAGAATCTGTGAATGTTTGGTGAATATCTATTGAAGTAACATGGTTTGATGACAACGCTAAAAGGGCTGTCAAATAGCCACTTCCGGTACCTATTTCTAATATTTTTTCATCTCCAGTTAGATTCAATACTTGTATAATTCTCCCCTCTAAAATAGGTTTCATCATTTTTTCGTCATGGGCCAAAGGTATCTCAAAATCACTGAAAGCCAGTTTGCGATGTTCTACTGGCACAAACTCTTCGCGTTGAAGTTGACGCATAAGGTCTATGTTTTCAGGGCTAATAAAATCCCAAGTACGTACCTGGTTAAGTAACATGTTTTCTCTTGCGGTATTAAAATTCATAATATTTTGCCTTTTTATTCTGTTCTTTTGCCAAACAATTACTATAATCAATGGCTATAGTTTCGTCGTTATTCAATATAACGAGTTCAGGGTGCATAAGTTACCTTATTTCATTTCATAACACAATGGGTTAAAAGTCACATAATGAAGGAAAATCATCTTATTCAGTTGTTATCAACAGCATTAACTAGGCTTAATATTGCAACTAACGTTTCTGCACAATTAATGGACTTTGTGACTATTTTAGAGAAATGGAATAAAACTTACAATATTACTGCAATTCGCGACCTCGAACAAATGGTTATTTTACACGTGATTGATAGCGCGTCAGTTTACCGCTATTTGTCAGGAAATTCAATCATTGATGTGGGAACAGGTGGGGGAATTCCTGGTATTATCTTTGCCATACTTAATCCTCAATTAAAAGTGACCTTACTGGACAGCAGTCAAAAGAAAACACGCTTCTTAAGATTTGCCCAAAGACAATTAAATATCGACAATATTACAGTTGTTTGTGATAGAGTTGAACAATATCAACCAAAAATACTTTACGATGTGGTAATATCTCGTGCCTTTGCGGAAGTTAGCAACTTTTTAAAACTAGCAGGGCACCTAAGTAATGAAAAAGGACAGGTTCTGGCTATGAAAGGACCACGAGTAGAATCGGAAGAAAATGTGCAAGAAACTGGCTTTCAATTGTCTAGAGACATTGACATTCAGGTGCCATTTTTAGATGCCAAAAGACGCTTGTTAATATTTAATAAAATATGAATAAAAAAACAAAAATTATAGCAGTAGCCAATCAAAAAGGCGGTGTGGGGAAAACCACTACCAGTGTTAATTTGGCTGCGGGCTTGGCACAGTTCAAAAAATCAATTTTATTGATAGACTTGGATCCACAGGGCAATGCAACTATGGGTTGTGGCATTAATTCACGGGAAGTTCAACCCAATGCTTGCGACATGTTGTTACAGGAAGACGATATTAACAATTTAATACTGCGCGCAGAATCGGCCAATATGGATGTCATTGGTTCCAATACTGATTTGACCGCTGCTGAATTAGAGCTGATGTCTCAAAGTACACCAGAAACCGTATTGAAAAAGCAGTTGGATAAGTTGGACAAGGATTATGATTATATCATTATTGACTGTCCCCCATCATTGAACATATTGACCATCAATGCATTGGTAGCAGCCGATGGTGTGATGATTCCTATGCAGTGTGAATATTACGCACTCGAAGGCTTGGCATCATTGCTTGAAACCATCCAACGCGTTCAATCCAATGCCAATCCCGATTTACAAATAGAAGGCATTATTCGCACCATGTTTGATGGGCGCAATAACCTTGCCAATGATGTATCAGAACAGTTGTTGAAGCACTTTGATTCAAAAGTATATGTCACCGTTATTCCGCGCAATGTTCGCGTGGCTGAAGCACCATCGCATGGCATGTCAGTTATTGAATACGACAAACTATCACGAGGAGCCATTGCCTATGTTGGGTTAGCGGGTGAAGTGATTAGAGGAAACAAATAATGGCAATTAAAAAGAAAGCACCGCAAAAACGGGGTTTAGGTCGAGGTCTGGATGCGTTATTGGGAACCAAGCCCAAAGATGTCATGGTAAAAGGCAAGGGTTCTACAAATTTAACTGAGTTGGATGTCGATTTAATCAGACCTGGTAAGTTTCAACCCCGCACCAAAATGGACATGATGAAGTTAAGAGAATTAGCCGACTCAATCAAAGCTCAAGGCATGGTGCAACCAGTCATAGTTCGCAGCATTGGTAGAAACTCTTATGAGATCATTGCTGGCGAACGCCGGTGGCGCGCCGCACAAATTGCCGAATTAAGCATAATCCCGGTTGTGGTTCGCCAAGCAGATGATAGGCAAACTATCGCTATGGCCTTGATTGAAAATATTCAGCGCGAAGATTTAAGTCCATTAGAAGAAGCTATCGCACTGCAGCGTCTAATTGATGAGTTTGAAATTACTCACCTACAAGCAGGAGAAGCAGTGGGTCGCTCTAGAGCGGCAGTAAGTAACTTATTAAGACTGCTAGAATTACACAGAGATGTAAAAACATTGCTCGATGATGGAGAACTAGAAATGGGACATGCCCGTGCTTTGTTGGCATTAGAAAAGAACCTGCAAGTACAAGCAGCCAAAGAAATCATTAAAAAGGCCATGAGTGTCAGGGTAACTGAAAAATTCTTGAAAACTTATGGCAAAGAAAAAACAGAGACAAAAGCCTCTGGGCCTATAGACAAAGACATTCTGCGTTTAGAAACGGATTTAACAGAAAAATTGTGCTCAGAAGTCAAGATTCAACACAGCAAAAAAGGCAAAGGAAAACTCATCATTAGCTACCATTCTGTCGATGAATTAGACGGAATATTAGCCAGAATAAAATAACTCCATAGTTATGAATATACCTCTCTAACCAACAATTACTGAAAATACAATTAAATACCATGTCAACAACATTACTAGCATTAGAAAACTGGGTTAAAAAAGTCGCGCAACACACACAAGCAAAAAATGTTGTTTGGTGTACAGGAGGCGAAGATGAGAAGCAACAATTAGACGAATTATTATTGGCCTCCGGAGATTATAAAAAGCTCAATCAGGACACCCATCCCAACTGTTTTTTACACCTGTCTGATCCGCAAGATGTCGCAAGGGTAGAACATTTAACTTTTATCTGCACAGAAGACAAAGAGGATGCAGGTCCAAACAACCATTGGATGGACCCGCAAAAAGCCCATGCAAAAATGGATGAATTGTTTGAAGACTGTATGGTGGGTCGAACTCTGTATGTGGTTCCTTATTGTATGGGTCCAATAGATTCACCTCTTTCTAGGTGTGGTGTGGAAATAACCGACAGCGCCTATGTCGTTCAAAACATGCGACTTATGACGCGCATGGGAACACTGGCGTTAAAACGCATTGAGCAAGAAGGCAGCTTTGTTAAAGGTTTACACTCAACGGGAGAGCTTGACCCAGAAAGACGTTACATCATGCATTTCCCCAAAGATTTAAGCATTAAAAGTTATGGCTCAGGCTATGGTGGTAATGCGTTACTGGGTAAAAAGTGTCATGCCTTGAGAATTGGTAGCTATCAAGCGAAAACCGAAGGCTGGTTAGCAGAGCACATGCTTATCTTGGGTCTGGAAAACCCCCAAGGAGAAACTCATTATATTGCAGCAGCTTTTCCGTCTGCTTGTGGCAAGACCAATCTTGCGATGTTGATTCCTCCTGAAGGCTATATTCAAGAGGGATGGAAAATCACCACTATTGGTGATGATATCTGTTGGATGCGCCCTGGAACCGATGGCCGTTTGTGGGCAATTAACCCTGAAGCTGGATTTTTTGGAGTGGCTCCAGGCACAGCCAAGAATACCAATCCAAATGCACTAGCGATGTTGTACAAAGACACCATTTTTACCAATGTTGCTACTACCGATGACAATCAGCCTTGGTGGGAAGGTTTAGATGACACAGTGCCAGCTATCGACTGGAAAGGCGATGCTTATGATCCAGCGAATGGACCTGCAGCTCACCCCAATTCTCGTTTTACAGTGGCAGCAAATCGTTGCCCCAGTTATTCCGAAAAAGCAGAGGCAGCACAGGGTGTTCCCATTTCTGCCATTGTGTTTGGAGGCAGGCGCGCCAGTTTGGTGCCATTAGTTACCCAAGCCAGAAACTGGGCGCATGGAGTGCTGATGGGGGCATCGATTGCATCAGAAACCACAGCCGCAGCAACTGGAGCAATGGGCATTGTGCGCCGTGATCCAATGGCGATGAAGCCATTTTGCGGCTATCATTTTGCAGATTATTGGAATCATTGGTTGTCTTTTGACAAGGAAGGTGCGAATTTACCAGCAGTATTCACTGTAAATTGGTTCAGAAAAGACGACAACAATAAATTTATGTGGCCGGGTTTTGGTGATAATATACGGGTTTTGGAGTGGATGTTTAAAAGAGTTTCTGGCAAAGTGCTTGCGCAATCAACGGCCATTGGCGATATGCCAAAATTAGAAGACTTCAATTTTGATGGTATTGACTTCAATCAAGATAATTTATCAGAATTATTGGCAGTAGATATTGAAGCTTGGAACCATGAATTAGAAGATGTAAAAAAACACCTAGACAGTTATGGCGATAGAGTGCCAAAAGCCTTGTATGAAGAATTAAAGATCACTCAACAGAAATTGTAAATATAAACCTTAGAAGAGCGCCTCATAATTGAATTTTGACAACCAAGGCTGCAATGTTTTCCTGGCTTCAGTCAAATGGGTTGAGTAATTGTTGTATCGGTTCTTGGAAGATTGATAGATGGGTTGGTTGACTTGGTCGTAACTGGGCGTTGAAATGACACCACGGTTCTTTAAAGTCTCTTGGAAAGTTAGCACCTGTTCTTGCCAAGTTAAATCGAGGTGTTTGAATAGTTTTTTTACTTGGTTTTCAAAATCGCTGACCAACTCTTCATAAGATTGGTAATGCACCTCAATATTTAGTGCCTCGATAGAGGTTGTCCAAACTTTCAACATGGCATCGTAGGTTTGAGCAGTGCGATTTATATCGGTCATATTGGTCATAAAGCTGTTCATTTTAAAGTCTTGAAAGTAGCAACTTAAACAAACATCTAGTGGGTGTCGCTGCGCAAAAAGTATCTTTGCTTGGGGAAACAGTTGATGAATTAAGCCCACATGCATGGTATTTAATGGGGATTTATCAACCAACACACCACTCTGATTCCAGTCGGTGTAGTTTGGCAGCGATTGATAGTAATACTCTCTTAGTCGGTGTTTGTCCTCTGCTGTCAGCTGGATAATTTTTTCAGCATAATTTTTCGCAGAAATGTCATTGATTTTATCGTAAGTAGCACCAACAACAGGGGCTTCTTCAAGGACGGTTATATCGCTGTGTGCTGAAAGAATACTGTCTAATAATGTTGTGCCTGAACGGGGGAAGCCAACAATAAAAATCAAATTATTGCCCAATAACTCTGAGCCAGCTAAACTAGTTGAGCCAGCCGAGATGGAAGAATAAGATGTTCGCCTAAAGCTGTCGACAATATTGCCACAGATTTCGATAAACTGATCGGGTTCTTTGTTGATAAGTTGCCAGCTATTTAAACAACTGTTGTTGGCTTTCTTAAAGGCTTCCCAAGCGGGTTCGTACTCTTTTGTTTTATCAAGAACTTGACCCTTTACATAAAAAGCACTGGCTTCTAATCCGGCGTCTGTTGTCATTTTTAGAGCGTTATTTATGGAATTTAAGCATTGTGAGTATTCTTTTTCTTGTTTGAAAATTTTTGCTAGAATGACCATTAATTCGGCATTATTTGGAAATTTTTTCAGCCCTTGATTAACCACGGTTGCGGCCTTTTGTTTCTGACCACTTGTTTCCAATAACATGCCAGCGAAAACATACGCCGTTTCACTGTCAAAATTTATTATCTTGTCTAGCAATTCATTGTATTTTTGTGATTGTCCTGCATACATATAGACCGAGCTTAAATGACAAAGAGCGCTTAAATTATCGGGGTTGATTGACAGGGACCGCTTTAGGTATGACGTTGCGGGCTCAAAGCTTCTCTTTTCTAACTCATTTAGACCCAATAAATTCAGCGTTTCTGGATTGTTTGGGTGTGCTCTGTTGATGGTGTTTCCAACCTCAGTGGCTCGCCTTAGCTGTCTAAAGGTGATTAAAATATCAAGCAGTGCATGCCCATCCTCCGGCTCGAATTGCCCAGACTGAATCAGTGTGATTAATAAAGGCAGAGCTTCATTGAATTTTTTATATTGGTAATAGCTGATGGCTAAGTTTCTAATATATTGAAAGTTGCTTGGTTGCAAAGAGACACATTGATAAAAAGCATTGATGGCCTGTTGGTGTTCATTGTCATTGCGATAAATTTCACCCATGTTGTTCCACGCAGAAACATGGGCAGGGTTTAGTTCTATACAAGATTTGTAAAGTGGCAAGGCTTTTTCTGGAAAATCGTTGTTTTGCAACATAAGCGCGTAGTTATAGAAAATATCACTATTTTGTGGAAAATGTGTTTTTAGATTTTCAAATATTGAAGTTGAATTTTCTAATTTGCCAATTTCCCCATATGCAATGGCAAGAAATAGATGTAATTGTGGGTGATTACTCTGTAAAAGCGCGCTTTTACAGAGTTCAATTGCTCGATTGAAGTGTTTATTCTTAAGAAATAAGATGATTTGCTGTAATGAATCTTTCATACTGTGTAGTTAAAATAATTCAGCCATTTAAGCAATAGCTTGGTTTCATTTTGGATATAATTTAAATAATTTTTGTATCTATACTTTGCTTGCTGGTAAATGGGTTGGTTAACTTGTTGATAACTGGGAGTGTTAACTAGCGTGTTGGTTTGGTAAAATTTATCAAGGTTTTCGTGCCCACTTAAGCCAATAAAGTCAATAAGCTTATTGATTTCAACAGTTTGATTGCTCACTAAATCTTCATATTTTATATTATGGATATTTAAATTGAGTTTGGATACATATAGTTTGACTATTTGCATGTAAGAGTCATAAACTCTTGTGGCTGATAAAAAAGAAAAAACCTGTAACATGTCTTGCATTAAGCAACTTATACAGATATCAAAAGGATGTCGAATAGCTAATATTATTTTTGCATTAGGAAAAATTTGGCTAATTAAAGCCAAATGATTTGCATTCATTGGCATTTTGTCAACGATAGTATCTTTCTTGTTGTAGTTGATGTATTCATTAAGACTATTAAAGTACGAATCTTGCAACTGACTGATTTGATTGTCCTTTAGTTGGCTTAATTTTTGAAAATATGAGCCACCCTCTAAACTGTTTATGTTTTGATGCAGTTCATTGATAGCGTTCGTTTCTTCAAGAATGTTTACTTGAGGGTGGGCTGATAAAATTCTTTCAATAAGTGTTGTTCCGGAACGTGGAAAACCAATAATAAAAACAATTTTTTTATGCTTTGTTGTTTTTTTATCTGTTGTTGAAAAATTCTCTTTAAAATCGATTAGTAATTCATCCGCCTGTTTAACAAAATGTTGCTCTGGAGATGTGTTTTTAACGACAGCTTGGTTTAGTTTATTAGCAGTTAAAATAGTTTTCCATGCTTTTTTATATTTTTTTTGCTGGTCTAAAATTTTTGCTTTTTCATAAAAAATATCAATTTCAAGACGTGTACTGATACAATGTCTTTTCGCATTTTTTAATCTCCTGAGTGCTTTTTTAAAATGCTTCTGTTGGGCATAAACTTTTGCATGAATAAACATCAATTTTACATTGTCAGGATCTTTTTCTAGGCCTTTTTTAATATATTTTTTAGCCTTTTTTAGTAAGTTTAGATTTTCACATAATTTTGCCGCGTATTCATAAACAGTGTTGTCATTAGCAAATGTTTCCACCAGGTTTTTCAGTCGGTCTAGTACCATTTTACGATTAAAGCCAGTGTGGCTCATTGCTGTTAGTTGGTTGATTTTATATTCTAAGTTAGAAGGTTCAATGCTAACGGCTTTTGAAAAAAAATGATTAGCAAGTATATATTTTTTGCTGTCTGTTTCTATTAGCCCTGCAAGATTTAATAGTTCAGCATTATTAGAAAATAAGCGCAAAGCTTGTTTGTATAGTTTGGTCGCAGTTACTGGTTCTCTATTTTTATATAAAGAATCAATAATTAAAATATAATCCTCTTCAATAGCTGAAGGTGAATTTAAAAATGGCTTAAGAGTGGATGCGCACTTGGAAAAATCATTCAACTGATAATAGGCTTGAGCTAGGTTTCTCAAATATTCAAGGTTGTTAGGTTGACATTTTATCGCGCGTTGAAAATACTCAATTGCACTTTTAGCTTCTTGCCTGTTTAGTTGGATAATTCCAGTATTGTTTAATGCAGAAAAATGATGCGGGTTAAGGTTTATACATTTTTTATAGTGGATGATGGCACTAGAAGTATCATTGTTGTGTTGTAAAACCAAAGCAAAGTTGTAATGGATGTCTGGATTAGATGGAAAGTGTTGTATTAAATTGTTAAAAATTTTTCTGGCTTTTTCAAATTTATTGGTTTGTCCATATGCAATGGCCATGATCAGATGTAACTGAGGGTGGTTTTCGCCAGATGAAATTATTCTTTTACAGACCTTTATTGCTTCCCCAAACTGCTCTAGTTGCATATAATGCGTGGCTTGTTGTATTAATCGTTGCATGAAATCAAACTGAATGCCAAAAAAACGAGCATTGTATCATGATTTTATTGCCCTAAAAACTTTAATGTAAAATTGTATTTATGAAAACAATTAACTTATTTTTCCTTGTAGGTATTCTTTTTTGTTATAAATCCATGGCAGAATTCACTGATGAGGTGGAAAATTCTGGAATTGATTTTGTTCATTTTAATGGCATGAGTGGGGAGTTCTACTTTCATGAAATGATGGGTGCAGGCGTTGCCCTATTTGATTATGATAATGATGGAGATTTAGATATCTACTTTGGCCAAGGTAAAATGATTGGCGACAAACCTTTGGATCAAGCTATATTCAGCCCAAAACATACGCTGCCCCTAATAGATAGATTATATAGAAATGATAGCAGCAACGGCAAACTTAAATTTGTCGATGTAACCATGGACTCCCAAATTAAAGCCTATGGCTATGCAATGGGTGTAACAGCGGCGGATTTTGATAATGATGGAGATATTGATATTTATTTATCTAACTTTGGCCCCAACCAAATGTGGAGCAACAATGGAGATGGTACGTTTACTGACGTAACCTCAAAGAGCAATACAGGCATTGATGGCTGGAGTGTAACCGCCACATTCTTTGACTATGATAAAGACGGGTTTCTGGATTTGTACGTGGTTAATTATGTAGATTTTTCAATTAACAACCCAATAAAATGTAAGTCATACGATGGGGCGTTAGATTATTGTTCACCACAAGGGTTTGAGGCAGCAAGAGACAATTTGTTTCATAATAATCGAGATGGAACGTTTACCAATGTGACATCTAAATCGGGTATTGTAAAAGAAACCCAGCCAGGCTTAGGTGTGGTTGCTGCTGATTTTAACAAAGATGGTTGGTTAGACTTATATGTTGCAAATGACGGCACACCAAATATTTTATGGGTAAACAATCAACGAGGTAGATTTGTCAATAAAGCACTGGGCTCAGGTGTTGCTGTTAATATGACGGGTGTAGCCGAAGCCAGCATGGGAGTTGATGCGGCAGATTTTGACAATGATGGAGATATTGATTTGTTTATCACTCACTTAAATAGGCAAACAAATACACTGTATGTGAACAATGGAAAGGCATGGTTTTCTGACTCTGGGGTCAGAATGGGTATTGCGTCAAGTAGTTTTAAGTCTACTGGGTTTGGAACAAGGTGGTTTGATTATGATAATGATGGGTTTTTAGATCTTTTTAGCGCCAACGGTGCGGTCATAAAAGAACCAGCACAAGTTAAAACAGGATCAAAGTTCCCGTTAAAGCAGGTTAATCAATTATGGCGCAACCAAGGCAATGGAAAATATAAGGAGGTATCAAAACAACAAAGCGACTCTTTTTTAAGACCTGGTGTTAGTAGGGGTGCAGCTTTTGGAGACATAGACAATGATGGGGACATAGATATTATTGTAACCAATAACTCAGATAAACCGCATGTTTTGATAAACAAGGCCATCAATAAAAATAACTGGGTTGGATTTAGCCTATTAAGAAAAGATTTAAAGCGCGTAGATTATGCAGCCAAAATTGAATTATCGACAGCTACAGGAAAAAAAATATACAGGCAATTAAAAACAGATGGGAGTTATGTTTCAACTCATGATACAAGAATTGTCATTGGCCTTGGACAATCAAAGCTAGTGTCTCATGTTAAAATAATCTGGTCAGACGGTGTCGAACAGATGTTAAATAAAATAGAAATCAACTCTTACCACACAATTATTAGGGAGCATTAAAATGCAAAAATTCATTTTGCTATTCACATTGACAGTTAGTCCGATAATCTCCAGTGCGTTTGTGGAGATGCCCTTGCCAGACATGTCAAAATCTGAAAACAGTATTGTTAAAAAGCACGATAAACTGTTAAAAAAATACCAAGAGGCCAAAACTCAATTGCAAGGCATACAACTGGGTAGCTTGTATGGAGAAATGGCAATGTTTTATCAGGCGCATGAGTTTATTGATGCGGCAAAAGCTGGCTATCAAAATGCCATAGAAGCCTCCCCTTATGACTACCGGTGGCATTATTTGTTGGCATTTGTAGAGTCTTCGTTAGGTAATTTCGCTGAAGCGATTAAATTGTATGAGGCCGTGCTTGATATAAATGCCAACTACTTGGTGGCTCAGGTTCGTTGGGCAGAGTTGGAGTTCGAGACTGGTAACTTTGAAAAATCAAAACAGCTGTTTAAATCAGTGCTTGAAAAAGCGCCTGATTATTCGAAGGCAATTGTTGGCCTGGGCACGATTAGTTTACAAAATGGAAATTCAGAACAAGCCATTGAATATTATAAAAAAGCGTTAGCTCTACAGCCGCGAGCAAATCAGGTTCACTATTTGTTATCTCAGTCCTACTCTGGAATCGGAGATAAAATAAATGCGGATAACCATCTAAAATCCAGTGGGCAACGCCCCGTGATTATGTATGATAGGGTGTTGCAAGATATGCGCCTGCACTCGGTAAGCGCCGTTTACTATTCACAAGCATCTATCAATGCTTTTATGAACCAAGATTATGCTTTGGCTGAGGAATTGATTAAGCATTCAATAACACTAGACCCACAAAATATTAACCCTAAATTCACTTTAATGAACGTCTTGTTAGTAACGAATAGAACAGATAAGGCAGTAAAGTTAGCACTAGATTTGGCAGTTGTCCACCCTAAAGATGATAGGGTTGCCTATAGTCTAGGGCTGATTTATGAAATCAAGGGAAATGATGAAAAGGCGATTGAATGGTATGAAAAAACCTTAAAAATAAACAACAATCATAAAACGGCACAGCTTGTTTTGGCCAATGCTTTTATGAGGTTAAAGCAGTACAACAATGCACTGATTGCACTGAGGAAAAGTCAAAAATTAGATACAGAAAACCCGTATTCTATTTATGCTGAAGCTGCTGTATTGTCCCATTTAAAGGTCTGTGACAAGGCTGTGCCCAAGTTTTTAGAGGCGTTAAAAAAACTTTCGAATGAGAACCTTGTTTATTTAACTGCATTTGTTAAAACTGTAGCAGTTTGTCAAGTCAAAGACCAACAAATAAGACGGGACGCTTTAAACGCTGCGCGTAATATGTATTTGTACGCTCCTTCGATTAGGGTGGTGCAGGCATTGGCCATGATTGAGGCAGAATTTGGTAACAAGCAGGACGCAATAGACTATCAGGTTCAAGCTATTTTCCAAGGGCTGTCAGGGAACATGTCACAGTTGGAAATCAAACTGTTACAGGCTGATTTAGAGCTTTATAAGAAAGGAAATAAAGCAAAAACCGCAATAAAATCTGGTGACATAGACATTAACCCATTGAGAGCTAGCAGCATCAATTAATGTTTTGTGGGTATTGAATGTTTTTAACAAAATGGGCTTTTTCTATATAGTGCAAGGGGTACGGCTAATTTGTTCTAAACCCCAACAAATTTAGATTTTAAAGAATTTTTGGTCATAAACAGATAATCAAACACCAATCGCTTGTTCCTGCTTAACCCTCTCATTTTTTGAGCGATGCTGATTCTTGGTTTTTTAATGTCGGCAAAAACATTGTAACTCAGCTTTAGTTGCTTACACTATTAAACACGCTTTTATGGACGGTATGTTTAAATCAGTTGGAGTTAGATTTTTTACCGCCATTTTCATTTATGTAATTATTCTATGAAAAATATACAGGTTGGTGGTTGGCAATTTCTATTTGCTGATGCTAAAGTGTTTTTATCACTGGTGGAAAAAGCCCAAACCATTAAACCACCTATCATTGTGGGCATGTTTGAAGAAAATATTAAATTGAGAGAGGTTAATCGTTGACTATTTTGTAGAAAATTGGTAATGTTACACAGTCAAGAAAAAATTTTGACAAAATACATTTTAAACATGTATTTTTTACTATAACAATACTTAAAGAGGAATTATATGAAAAAAATTATTTTCGCAGTCCTGTTTTTGGGAGTTGTTTCAATGTCGTACGCGGATTCCACTAAAGAACCCTATATAAAATTTGAATTGACAAAAGCTGATATTTCAAATGACATACTACTGTCAAACAAAGCAGGGAACAGTCAAAGTCAGTGCATTAATCATTGTAGTTTTGAAGTAGGGTACTGTAACCCGTACGGAAATCAACAGGTGCTTGAACAGTGTATTATTGACTGGGCTGATTGTATGAATGCTTGTAGGCAAGGATAAATAAATTTGAGCTACTTAGGCAGCAAACAATTTAAACCTGTCCTGAGTAGCTCAAAACTAAAGCATATAGGGGTCGATATCCTTTTGAGGTAAATCACCGCTACATGAGAAACGAAAAACAAGGGCATCCTTGCTATTTTTTATTGAAAAATAACTAGCCCGCATATTTCATAGAATAATTACATAAATGAAAATGGCGATGGAAAATACAATTTCAGCTGGTGTTAGTCTAGATTTACTTTACTAATTCGAATTATTTTGATTTTCCACTTATTGCAGACGCAACTGTGCATAACCCCATTATTTATCAACATGCCAGTAACAGCACTCACTTATAGTTAGTGCCTGACCGACAATACATAACACATTGATATTGCTAGAATAATCCAAGATAAATGATCGCGAAGTTTTCCAGTCTTCACAGTAAATATGGTATAATTACTAGGTTAGCGTACCAAAAACCTATAAACTTCGGGATAATTTTAATGAGAGAAAATATTTCTTCGCAACTTCAACTTGGAGAAGTAGATGTTACAGATATTCAATTCAACCCTAGATCTAGAGATGATATCCATCAACTGCTGATGGGGTTACATCATATTTATACCACCCACGAGTTCAAAAACAAGATTTTTGCTATTTTACAAGACCTCACACCAAACACTATAAATTTTGAACTTGGCGCACCAGGTATGAGTCGCTGGAAAATATTTGTACTTGGGATGCTTCGATTAACTATAAATTGTGATTATGACAGACTGCTTGAACTGGCAAACTATCACAGCTTACTGCGACAAATGCTTGGACATACTTTGTTCAATGAAGAAATTTATGCTTTACAAACCTTAAAAGACAACGTCGCATTATTAACGCCTGAAATACTTGAAGAAATAAATCAAGTCATCGTTCAGGCGGGGTTAAAGCAAACAAGGAAATCAAAAAAAACTAATTGGTCGATGCGACTCTTTTGTTGTTAAAACCAATGTACATTATCCAACTGACATCAATCTATTATTTGATGCAATCAGATGCGCCATCAGAGATACAGCCAAGTATGCAGAAACCAACAATCTTCCAAACTGGCGACAATATCAATTCAATATTAGAAACTGTAAAAAGAGAATGAGAAAAATTCAAAAAATGAAGCATTCCACCTCAAAACTACAGGCAAAAATAATTAAACGAGAAAACGAAATAATACTAGGCTACAAAGACTACATTAAACAGGTGAACAAATATATTAACAAAATAAATGTAACACTAAAACAACCAGTAGCAACATGCCTTGTTAATGCTGCCTATTATGCGACAATAAGCCAAAATATCAAATATGCGATTCAGCAAATTAATCTTATAGAAAGGCGTATTTTTAATGGAGAAAAGATACCGCATAAAGACAAAATATTTTCCATATTCCAGCCACACACCGAATGAATCAACAAAGGCAAAGCTGGCGTTCCTGTTGAGTTTAAGGGTTTGTATAGTTGAACATTCATCGGGATATATATTGCATCACATGGTGATGGAAAAACAAACCGATAGTGATATTGTCGTTGAAATTATAAAACAAACTCAAAAGCTCTATCCGGATTTTATGGGGTGTAGTTTTGACAAAGGCTTTCACTCACCGAGTAATCAAATTAAATTAGCCGAAATACTGGATGATGTTGTTGGACGAAGCCGCTATCGCGGAGATTGTTAACAACGACTTTGACATAAATT
>CAZLZZ010000017.1:0-31335 GCA_964564165.1 uncultured Alcanivoracaceae bacterium
ATAGTGTGACTGATCAGCCTATTGAGCCACAAGATGTTATCTTTAATATTTTGGCTCCAGCAGTAAGTAAAAGTCATTTAACAGCAGGCTTTACCAAAGAGCTATCAAGCGGAGCAGCAATCACCATGTCATTCATGTATGCAGCAGGCGAAGAAGTAAGAGGTCCTAATCCTTTTGATCCGGGTCAAACGATCTCTATAGATATGGATCAATATCAAGTTGGATTTACTTACTCTTCTAAGAAATAAGTTGAGGCTATAAAACCTAATTGAAACGGGGCTTTTCTTTAGCCCCGTTATTTCTGTATCAAGTATTCGCACAGCGGCACGAAGGTACGGCGGAATTTAGAGGATAATTAAGATCTTTTGTTGTTGATGTTGTGGATTACACAGGTAAAAAAACCCCATTGAATTGAAGCATGTAGTGTTGTAATTTATTGCGCCTTTATTGAAACCCCGTAAACCCTAAAAAGTGCACGCGATAAATCGCGCACCTACAAGTTCACGTTTAATGATGGTAAGGTTGAATAAACCTATAACCCAACGGAATCAGGGCTTTAGCCCTGTTTTTAAGAAATTAAAATATTCTCATCGGTCAAAGTCAAGAGATATCATTAAGTTATATTAGCAAAATCAAATATAATAACAATTTCAAAAAACAATTGACATTTTATTTCAGTGGTGACAATATGTGGCACGTAACCTGTTCGGAAACGATAATTTTTGACCAAAGTTTGACTTGAATTTGACCAAGATTTGACTAGTAACTTTAACCAAATCTAAAACAATTCTAAGAAACCTGTTGAGCAAAATTGATCCAATCCAAATAGTGTTGCATTTTTATTAACTTTATTAACTGTTACAAGGAAAAATAAAATGAAACAAAATAAAATTTTAACCGCGCTCGGGCTAGCACAGCACAGCACAGCACAGCACAGCACAGCACATTTAGACAACTCACCAAACGACTAGTTCAAGTCACTGCTTTTACCGCAGCTTGCTTGGTGGTTATACCCAGTTTTACTCAAACAGCCAATGCCCAATCTTGTGGCGACCCAGGAATCAATTGTGATGATGATGGTAATGTTATTGTTGATCTGGGTCCTATTGGCGTTATAGGTGACCCGATTGATGATCCATGGGATTGGCCAGATACTCCGCCTTGGCCAGGACAAGGTGGGAATTATCCACCAGGATGTGATGAATATGGGTGTGAAGGTGATGACAGTGGGGGCAATGGTCCAGATCCTGTATCATGTTCAGTTTCTAATAGATCAGAGTTGAGAGAAAGAAAAGCCAATACTCCAGGTTGTACTGGCAGACCAGGGCCTCAATTTCGAACAGATATCTGGAGGAACAACGAAGGTTTAACAACATGGGAATGGTTAAATATTCCCTTGGGTATACTTTATTACGGGGTTTGGTCAAATGCGGATTTTGCCTTAGATGTGTTGGCACTTACTCTGATTTCAAACAATAGTGACATGAATGCTGCGTACCCAATATTTTCTCGTGTTTTATATGATACTAGCTATGAAAGTTTTCCTAATGATATGGATAATGCAAATTTTAATCAGTGTGTCAGAAATGCTTACTTCTTACTTGAAAATTACCCTACAAATCAAAGTATGCCAACTGTATTTGCGAACTGGTTATTAGGGACAAATTTTGACGTAACAGACTATGCTTCTTCATGGGCTGGTAAATTTACTAGAGATGTAACTAATTATCAAATATGTAAAGACGTTTATAGTGAATGGGATGACAATGATTGTTCGGGACCTTTATAGGAGAATAAATATGAAAAGCAAGATAATAATATTAATAGTCACATTGTTGGTGATTTACATTGCAGTTGAGAAGGTGGATAATAATAGTGAGCCTTCAAAATTACAAAAAGCCGAACCAATAAATAGAGTAATGGTTTTAGATGTTGATAAGGAAAATGGCAACTCTCGATTAAGAGATGAAAAGCTAATAGAAATTGCCAGGTTGATATCACCATTAAGTGATAAAGATATAGAAAAAAATTGGGAAAATGAATATGGGTGTGTGAAAACGGCCAGTTGTTATGGTCTATTAAATGCAAAATCATTTGAAGAAGCAATTTGGATGAAAAGAAAAGGGTATTTATCACAGTCAGTAATTGATCAATTAGATTTTCTCCCAATTAAAGACTTAGCAAACCTCGCAAATCGAGGAAATGTAAATGCTAAAAAACTGATGGCTATAAATGCATTTCGCAATAGCAACATAAAGCATGCAAAAGCTTATGCAACAAGTGCAAGAGCACATGAAACCAATGGAGAAACATTTTCTTTAAGATTGACAGCACAGGCTTATGTACTTCAAAAAAACCCAATGTTAGCTACTATAGACTTACGAATGGCTTCGATTTTAGGTGATTCTGAGGCTACTTTAGAGTATGAACATATAACCCAAAATAGTGCTCGGTCTTTTATTGATCATGTCAATACCCTTGCTTATAATTTTCTTTCTGCAAAACTTAAAACGCCAATAAATAATTGGAACAATGATCCTCGGCCTTTGGGTGGTGGAGGTGGTTAAAAGCTTCGAAAATAATGGTTGAGGCTAGTTTAATAACAGGGCAATTGCAAAAATCAAAAATTGCTAATTGCCCTGTTTTTATCCCAGCTAAATTATCAGATAACTTAGCCTCAGAATTATGCATAAACACAAAAGATTCCAAACTTGAGACAGGCAATCAACCTGATTTTTCAGGAGTGTTTAATTTATATTTCCACAAGTTTTTTGCAGGCAACATGAGTTTGATGGATGGTTTTTCTGATTTGCCTTTAGAAAACTTGTATTTATGGTCTGGGGCCAAAACTTTTAAAGATGTTCATGTTAAACAGGTCATCAATGACATCAATAAATTTGACAAAGTCCTTGGTTTAATAAAATCAGATAATTTAATCAATAAAGCCAATCTTGCTAAATACAACAAATTGTTACAACCCAAAAAACGTGAGTTTAAATTCAGAAAGGGCGAGATGAGAGTTGGTAATCCGGCAAACGTTGACTATGCTTTTTATGCTCCGCCTATAGCTGATATAGATGATTTATTGGCTGATGTTTTCGATTTTATTCATTCAGAAAAAGTCTCAATGTTGAATACTGTATTGATTGCTATGTTTCAACTGGCTTTTATTCATCCTTTTGTGGATGGAAATGGTCGTGTAATTCGAGCCTTTGCACTTTTATTTGTACAAAAAGAACTGAACGTGATTGCTGCTTATTTATTGGTGCTTTTTTTCAAGGTGATTAACCCGATAAATTATTACTTAACTCTAAAAGCCTATCGTGAAGGAGATTTAACAACATTAAAAAACTTTCATCAACAAGCCATCGAATGGACTAATCAATCGATAAAAATTCTATCTAGTTTCATTGAAGAATATACAAATAAAGTCGGACAACTAAAAATCAATACTGATGATAACTATTCACAAGTAGTGATAAAAACAGATAGCAATCAAAAAATTGATGGCAGTGTTTTCCAATTCCACAGTAAAAAAGCTGGGAAAAGTATTTATGTTAATACGGCGTTGTTAAATGCCTTGAATCAGTTTGATTATTATTTGCGCTATGAATTACGAAAACACCAGAGTAATTGAAAATGGTAGAGTAATTCGGAACCGCTGCTTTAGCTGCGCCTAATTTTAAACTACTTAATACCAACCAATATGGTTGTTTTTACTAGAAGTGTAAACTGATGTTTTGGACAAGTTCGAGTTGTAGGATTGAAGTCCTGATTCTTAAGCGATTTTTTTTCGCTGCGGTCTTTGTGGGCGCTGTGCGAAAACTGCTTTTGATCTTTATCTAGTGACCAAAACACCATTAAACTATATGAAATCTGGGCTTTAGCCTTGCCAATCTAGTACTTGTATGTTTGCACGACTAAAGTCGCGATTCCGACAGTCTGTTTTACAGTGTTTTTTTATAAATAAAAACCCGAGTTTTAGATGATTCGGTCTTATAGCCACGATACATGCCAGCGGTATTAAAGGTCATCACAGGTTTGCCTTGTTTGTCTAGTCCTACAATTCCGCCATCACCACCGGCTTTTTTTAAGGTTTGATTAATGACTTCGTCAGCAGATTGTTGCAGAGAAATACCTTTATACAAAACTCTTGCACAAATATCATGGGCTACGGCATAACGGATAAAGTATTCGCCATGTCCAGTGGCTGAAATTCCGCATGATCGATTGTCAGCATATGTTCCAGCGCCAATAATCGGCGAGTCACCAATGCGTCCAAAGGCTTTATTGGTCATGCCACCTGTTGATGTTCCTGCTGCTATATTGCCATTTTTATCTATAGCTACTGCGCCAACAGTGCTAAATTTGTGGTCTGTTTTGAGTAAATCTTCTGATAAAGACACTTCTTTTTTATGTTGAATGGCTTGCCATTGTTTGAACCGATGTGGAGTATCGAAATAGGTGTTTTTGACCGTTTCTAATCCTTGTTGTTTGGCAAATTGATCCGCCCCTTGGTTAGATAGCATCACATGCGGAGAGTTTAGCATTACTTCGACTGCTGCATTGATGGGGTTTTTAACATGGCTAACACCAGCTACCGCACCTGCTTGTAAATCTTGGCCGCGCATAATGGAAGCATCTAGCTCGTGTTTGCCCTCTTTTGTGTAAACCGCACCAATACCAGCGTTAAACAAAGGTGAGTTTTCCATTACATTAATCGCGGCAATTACTGCATCGGTAGATTCTCCTCCTTTTTCTAATACCACATATCCTGCATTGATGGCTTCGGCAAGTTTGGCTTTAATCGCCGATTCTTTTTCATCACTGAGGTTTTCCTTTAAAATAGTGCCTGCACCGCCATGAATAACGATGGCTAATTGATGATCTTTTGCCATAAGATTTACCGAAAGTAGTGTGATTAAAATTAACGCAATAAACTTCATAATATTTACTCTCATTGATTGTCTATATTGTGAATAGTTATTATGAATATGTAAAGCCCCACTTTAAACTTTTCGTGATTCACGATTCTTTTTCCAGTTTACTAACATTTCGATAAGCCTTGGGCAATAAGCTGCCGCGTTTGGCACGATAACCCAAGAAGTTCTGCAAATCATTCCATTTGATGCGAATATACTTTTTGCCCACCCAAACCAAGAAAGATTCATTTTCACTCAATACCAACATGTCAACCATAGTTTCTTCACCTGCTTTTAACATTTTGGGCGGAATGTTTATCATCTTATTGCCTTTGCCTTTAGCCAGTTGAGGTAATTCATGTACGGGGAATGCCAGCAAATGCCCAGCTGATGTGGCACAAACGATAAAGTCTTCATCAATATTGTTAATGACTTTTGGGGGAAGGGTGGTGAAATCACCTTTGGGAACAGAAATAGCGTGTTTGCCCGCTTTGACTTTAGAGTAAAGGTTTTCCATCTCGGTGATAAAGCCATATCCAGCTGATGATGCCATCAATAACATGGTATCGGCTTTTTCACAAATAGTGGCAACAAATTGTGAGTCTTCTGGTAGCTTGAACTTAGTGGTCAATGCTTCACCTTGTCCACGCGCCGATGGCAGCGTATATGAAAGCATTGAGAAGGCTCGACCATTGTTACTTAAAAATACGGCATTGAGGTTGGTGCGTCCATAGGCGTGGTGCGCGTACTCATCACCCGATTTGAAACTCAATTTGGCAATATCAATATCATGGCCTTTTGCGGCTCGTACCCAGCCAGCTTTAGACAAAACAATAGTATTAGGTTCATTCGGAACCAGGCTGGTTTCATCAAACACTTTGGCGGCCGTTCTATCAACAATCATGCTTCTTCTGTCATCGCCATGAAGTTCTGTGTCTTCCATGATTTCGGTTTTGATCAATTTTTTTAGCTTGGCTCTAGACATTAATATGCCGGATAATTCATCACGTTCTGCCATCAATTCCATTTGTTCGGTGCGGATTTTCATTTCTTCCAAAAGAGCAAGATTTCTTAATCGGGTATCTAAAATGGCTTCAGCTTGTATTTCTGATAATTTAAATCGAGCTATCAAGGATTCTTTTGGGTGTTCTTCTTCTCGAATAATGCGAATCACTTCATCCAAATCCAAATAAGCAATCAGCAAACCTTCTAATATGTGTAGTCTGGCTTCCACTTTATCTAGTCTAGTTTGTAAGCGACGACGAACAGTTTCGGTTCTAAAAATCAACCACTCTTGCAGTATCATTTTTAGGTTTTTAACTTGGGGGCGTTTGTCCAAGCCAATCATATTGAGATTGACCCTAAAGGATTTTTCTAAATCTGTGGTGACATACAGATGACTCATAAGACCATCATAATCAATCCGATTCGATCTAGTGATAATAACCAACCTACAAGGATTTTCATGGTCAGATTCATCGCGTAAATCTTCAACCATAGGCAATTTTTTGGCGCGCATTTGGTTGGCAATTTGTTCTAAAATTTTCGATGGACTGGCTTGATGAGGCAATGCTGTGATAATTATATTCTTGTCTTCGCGTTCATGTACACAGCGCATACGTATACTGCCTTTGCCATGGGTATACATCTCAACAATGTCTTTGCGTGGTGTGATAATCTCAGCATAAGTCGGATAATCAGGGCCTTGAATGTGCTGACACAAATCTTCGATACTTGAATCTGGGTGGTCCAACAATTGAAACAAAGCAGCAGAAACCTCTCGCAAATTGTGAGGAGGAACATCAGTTGCCATACCCACAGCTATGCCCGATCCGCCATTGAGTAAAATATTGGGTAATCTTGCAGGCAAAAATACCGGTTCTTCTAAGGTTCCATCAAAATTGGGTTGCCAATCAACAGTACCAAGAGGCACTTCATGCAATAAACTTTTTGAATAAGCGGTTAATCTTGATTCGGTATAACGCATGGCAGCAAAAGATTTTGGATCATCTGGTGAACCAAAATTTCCTTGGCCATCGACCAAAGGATAACGGTAAGAAAAAGGCTGTGCCATCAATACCATTGCTTCATAACTGGCAGAATCGCCATGCGGATGGTATTTGCCGATTACATCACCAATGGTTCGTGCTGATTTCTTGTGCTTAGATTTTGCCGATAAACCCAGTTCGCTCATGGCAAAAACAATACGCCTTTGCACGGGCTTTAGTCCATCGCCAACAAAAGGCAATGCCCGATCAAGCACCACGTACATGGAATAATCCAAATAGGCTTTTTCTGCATATTCGCCCATTGGCATGATTTCATAGTTTAATATTTTTGACATGAATAATCTTGCTAGTTAATAAACAAGCTATTGTACACGTTGTCATAAAAGATTGAATAATATTATTTGCTTTTCACTATTTTTTAAATGGTGTTAGAATGTGTTTTGATGAGTAATAGATACAACAGCCAATCCAAGGATATAGATGAAGAAATTTATCACAATCTAAAAATAATTGCCAACAAGTTAATGTCGCGCGAGAGATCCAATCATACCTTGTCACCAACGGATTTGGTGCATGAGGCGTATTTAAAGCTGTCCAACTCCAACTCTAACTCCGACTCATACTGCGACTATGATATAGATGATAAAAGTTATTTATTCATCTTGGCAAGACAAATGCGCCGTTTATTGGTTGATTATGGTAGACACAAATCTGCTGTAAAACATGGTTCAGGTTTGAACAAGGTCTTATATACTGACGCTTTGGGCATAAATAACAATGACAAAATCGACTTTTCTATGGTCAGTGATGCCATTGATGAGTTACACAAAATAAGTGCAAGGTGTGCACGCATTATTGAGTTGTATTATTTTACTGGCATGTCGCGAAAAAAAACCGCAGATACTTTAGAGGTTTCACTGTCAACACTTGCACGAGACATACATTTTTCAAAAGCTTTTATCGGCGACTATATCAATGAGAACAGTTAATGTCAGACAATAATAACAACAACAATAACAATACTCAGCAGCAAGAGCACCACCTCAAACAGTTGTTTGATCTTTGTTTTCAACAACCACTGGTACGACAGCAAGAAATAATTGCCAATAGCAGTTATACACAAGAGATAAAACAAAAGGTCAGAAAACTACTAAAAATCAATGTTGATCATGTGGAATTAACCAACAGTATTATTGACTCCGTTCAACTGAGCTTAGATATAAAATCCATTACAGTTGGCATGAAAATAGATTCCTATGTGTTGTTGAGCCCATTAGGGCACGGTGGTCAAGGTGAAGTTTGGCTGGCAGAACGGGACAGTGGTGATTTTAATCATCAAGTCGCCATCAAATTTTTAAAACCCGTATACAATGAAAAAGAGTTGCGAAGGTTTGAAAATGAAAGGGAGTTACTGGCGCAACTTAAACACACCAATATCGCACAATTATTAGGTGGTGGACAGCTTGAGGACAATCGTCCTTATATGATTTTAGAGTTGGTAGAGGGTTTGCCTTTAATAGAATATGGTCAAAATAAGCAGTTTTCATTAAAAGATTATTTACAGAGTTTTTTACAAATTTGTGATGCCATAAGTTATGC
This sequence comes from uncultured Alcanivoracaceae bacterium, assembly GCA_964564165.1. GTDB lineage: Bacteria > Pseudomonadota > Gammaproteobacteria > Xanthomonadales > Marinicellaceae > NORP309. Next base: position 8,531 of record CAZLZZ010000017.1, read on the forward strand.
CCACTCTCATCTGGTAATACACCGCGATATAAAACCAGCCAACATCATTGTTACCGATGAAGGCGTGGTTAAGCTATTAGATTTTGGTATTGCTAAAAACATAACCGATGAAAAGGCTAATACCCAAACAGTGCCAATAATGACTCTGGCATATTCCAGCCCAGAGCAAGTGACTGGTGCTGCTATCTCAACAGCAACAGATATATACACACTGGGTTTACTGCTGTATGAAATACTCACAGGGCAAAGAGCACAAGCCGTTCATACCGATGTGCCGATGGAGTTGATTCACGAAATAACCGACAAAACTCCGGTTTTTCCGAGTCAAGTGGAGCTGTTGATATCATTAAATAGAAATTATTCAAATCGACATCTTAAAGGCGATTTAGACAATTTGATTATGATGGCCGTTCGCAAAGAGCCTGAACGTAGATACCCAACAGTTGCTGCGATGGCAGAGGATGTGAAAAACTTCTTAACTGGCAAACCTTTGTTGGCAACTGGTGACAGTGGTTGGTACAAAATCAAAAAAATGCTCACAAGAAATCCAGCTATTGCAGTCTTATCGTTTTCTACATTAAGTTTTTTAATTGCATTGCCGATTATTTTGTACAGCAGTCAAGTTCAAGTTAAAAAGCAACGTGACTTAGAGGTTATTGCCCGACAAGAAGCCGAAAATCAAACCTTGTTGGCAAAGCGCACCACCGATTTTTTATTCAACATATTAGAGTCGGCATCACCTCTGGCATCTAAAGGCAAGGACATCACCCTTAATGATGTATTGGCATCTGCCGAAAGGCAATTGATACATGGTTTAGAAAATCAAGGCGATCTCAAAGCCAATCTGTTCAATAAACTGGCCAATATCCAGCAAAATTTGGGTGATAATACCAAAGCCATTGCCTATTATCAACAAGTATTAAAACTCTATACCGATAGTCAGAATAAAGAACAACAATTAACAGTGTTGGGGCAATTGGCATTAACCTATTTTTTTCAAGGAGACACGCAACGCAGTCTTGATTACAGTGAAAAAGCCAATCATCTCAGTCAAGAAATTAGCAACCCATTTGCAAGGGGCTGGCATCAGGCACGCATGGCTACTTTACAAAATTATCTGCATAAAAAACCAGAAGCACGTCAATCAATTTTAGAATCACTTTCCAATTTATCTGGTCACAATATCACCGATGCAGAACTTTTGGGGCGATTATATAATGAATTGGGTCTTGCCTATAAAAATTTCGATAATGAAAAATCACTTGAATATTTCTCTCAAGCATTGTCATACACTGAATCACTACACGGCAAAATGTATCCAAAGTACCAAAATAGACTCCTTAATAAGGCAGTGGCTTTAATCCGGCTTGAGCGATATCAAGAAGCAGAGGTCATTCTTATACAAGCACGCCAGGATGCAAAATTGCTGTTTACCGAAATGCACCCACAGTATTCTATAGTCATAGCAGAACTCGCTATCTTGTATCATGATACAGGTCAGTTTAATAAAGCCGAAAAAATTTACCTTCAGGCACAGAACATCAGCGAGAAAACTAATGGTAAAAGCAGCCTGTCTTATGTCATACAAACCAATAATTTAGGGTATTTGTATGAAGACATGGGCAAATATGAATTGTCGCAAAAATATTACAATGAATCATTGCGTATTCGACAAACAAGTTATGCCAATGACAGCTACCGCATTGCCAGTAGCATGAGTAATTTGGCACGTTTATTAGCAAAAATGGGAAAAACAAAAAAAGCCCAAAGCTACCTTGATCAAGTAAAACCTGTATTTATACTTAACAACAAATCAAATTTATCCAATAATATTGTGCAATTGTCCATTAGCTCATCAGATAAAAGCGCTTGCACGACCATACAAAAACCAATCAAAGAATTAATGACAGAAGTAAACAAGTTATCAGATAAAAGTTGGCGACGTATGTATTATGAACTGTGGTTGGGACAAATGGCATTCTCATGCAAACTGAACGATTTAGCACAAGTGCTCTTAAATGCAGCTCAACAAAAGTCACTCACAATATACAAACAAGACTCAGTTGGACAACAACGCATTCAACAAATCACTCAAGATATTTTAAATAAATTATGAAATTGATTTTTTCTCCATCCTATCATTTACGTGAAATCACACCAGTATCAAATTGAAATTGTAAGGTAGTTTCTACCCACCATGGATGATTACTGAAACCAATATTATCTAATTCGGATACATTGGTGGGTAAAACCACCTTACAATTTTAACTTTAAAATTATGAGTTATTACAAAAAATTAAAATAATTTGACACTTTGATTCAATAATTACGCTTTAAGTTATACATAGAAACTTAAATCAGGCATGAATCATGAAATCAAGATCAAAAAACACAAAGAATAAAATCAAATACAGTCTGCGCAAGAATATTTTAGCCAGTGCAATCTCTTTATGCCTGCCCTATTCAATACAAGCGGCAAATTTTGATGTCACTGTTGGCAGTGATAATGGTTCAGGATTGATCACTGGTACATTAAGTCATGCAATATTACAAGCCAATACAACACCTGATGACGACAGTATTACGTTGACAACAAATGTGACAATGACTGGGGTTATGAAACGTTTGATAAATTCTAACATCACACTCCAAAGTGATGCCACTAGAAGAACTGTCAGTGGTAGCGGTCAATTCAGGCCCTTATTTATTAAATCTGGAAACGTTACAATCCAAAACCTTGACTTAATTGACGGAATGGCCAAGGGAGGAGATTCTGATGTCGGAGCACCTGGATCAGGAATGGGCGGTAGTGTCTTTATTTATGATGGTAATGTCGAGCTTAAAAATGTGTCTATCATAAATTCAACAGCTATAGGTGGTGACAATCTTACAGACAACTCCTATATAGGCGGTGGCGGAGGCATGTCTGGAAATGCTGGATATTATGGCGGCGGCGGACTATTTGCTTCGGGCAACGGAAACAACGGTGGCTATGGAGGCTTTGGTAACTACAATCAGGGTGAGGCTAAATTTGGACTAGGTGGTTCTCTTAGTAACAATTCTTCAATAAACAGTGGTGGATTTGGCGGCGGCGGTGGTGTCATCTCAGGTAATGGTGGATTTGGTGGCGGCGGAGCAAAGAAATCTGGTAACGTTACTGCTGGAGATGGTGGGTTTGGCGCTGGTGCCCCCAATGCTGGAAACTACAGTGGTAATCCTGGTTATGGTGCATCACTCAATGCGTCTGCAGGCATGGGCGGAGCTGTTTTCATCCGAACAGGTACCATCAATATCATCAATTCTCATTTTGAAAACAACCAAGCAATGGGCAGTGGTAGTGCGCAAGGTTTGGGCGGCGCATTATTTGTGCTCCATTCAACCACCCACTCAAATGGTAACAACCAAGGCATGCCTGCACAATTAGCCACTGTCATAAGTTGTGGTAATACATTTAATATGAATTCAGCATCTTCGGATCCAAATACGCCAGATAATAATGATGATATCTTTGATTTGGGTGGTGTGGACCAGTTATGCCTATTGGTTACAGTTGGCAATGATGATGGTACTGGGATGATTGAGAACACACTCAGTTGGGCAATCAAAGAATCTAATGCCAATCCAGGTGATGACACCATAATCTTTGAAACCGATGTCATCTTATCAACACCAGCTCTAGGTGGAGCAAATGTTTTTGGATTAACGGGAACCCCAAGTATTACTGGCACTGTTACGATGATTGGAAATTCTCATACTCTGGAGCGCGATAATTCTTTAACCTGTAATATTAATGCGACTCTTGAAACTGGAGAATTTAGATTATTACATGTAGCTGCTACTGGCAACCTTAATATTGGTCATATGAATTTAAAAAATGGTTGTGTAGATGATGACATAATTGCTGCAGGTGGAGGGTTATTAAATCAAGGAACTTTAACTGTTAACAGTGTTTCATTTATTAACAATCAAGCTGAATCAGGAGGTGGGATTTTTAATAATGATTTTGTTGACAAGATTCAAAACAGCACTTTTAGTCAAAATATAGTTACTAGAAATGGAGGAGCTATGTACCTTAACAGTATCACAAATGAACTCAGAAACAATACTTTTTCAGAAAACTCAGCTCCTCTGGGTGGAGGGGCCATTCTTCATTTTAGTCTGAATATTGTCATTATAACCAATAATTTATTTATTGGAAACATGGGTAATGGAGCAGATTGTTCCAGTTTTTCACCTGCCCCCATAAGTGGATCAATTAATATGACAGATCAAGACAGTGATAGCTGTGATGTGATATATAATACTTCTTTGGATGCCAGTAAAGTTGGATTATTGGAGGATAATGGTTGTGCCCTGCCCAATGTCGATGGAAACTGTATTCTTACCCATGCTTTATTGCGAGGAAGTCAAGCAATAGATGCAGCTGTTAATGGTACTTCCCATGATCAACGGGGTTTTTCTGCAGTAGACAACCGCGATATTGGAGCTTTCGAATACAATGGAATGCGTGATATAATCTTTATTAGTGGGTTTGAGAATTAATCCAAATACTGCGGAACAATTCACTGTCAATTAACTGTAGAATGTCCTCTATTTAATGTCTATTGAAAAATGGATTTGAATAGATAATTAGGGTAAAATAAATAACATGGTAATTATCAATAAAAATATTGTCTATGTGGCCGGCCTACCTCGCTCAGGCTCAACTTTAATGTGCCAACTATTGGGTGAACATCCAAATATTTATAGTACAGGGCACTCATCACCATTGGCCAATACAGTCAAAACACTAAGAGCGCGATTAAGTGATGATCCTTTTTTATTGTCACAATTAGATGTGGATTTTGATTTGGTCTATCAAAGATTAACCAATTCTTTTAGAGGATTTATGAATGGTTGGTTTGCCGAGACTGATAAGCCTATTGTCGTGGATAAAAATAGAGGCTGGTTGAATGGTTTAGAAACATTGGTGCAGCTTGATCCTGATTTTAAGATGGTTATTTGTATTAGAGACTTAAATCAGATTTTTGCTTCGATAGAAAGCCGCCACCAAAAGACCTCATTAATTGATTTTCCTGATGATATGGCGGATTTAACCACTTATGAACGCGCAGAAAAATTGTTTGGTGTACAAGGTGTGGTTGGCAGACCTCTAAGATTAATTGGGCAGTTACAAGATGTTCCAAAAGAATTACAATCACATTTATATTATGTAATTTTTGAAGACTTGGTGAGTAACCCAGTGCGGGTTATGAATGAAGTGCATCAATGGATTGGTGCAAGTGAAAATGAAATTGATCCCAATAACCTAACTGTAAAACCACATGAAAGTGACAGTTATTATCGCTTTAAATATTGCCACAATACCCATTCGTCCATAAAACCACCTGCAGTTCATGCCATTCCACAGCGCATTGGTAATGATATTCATAAGGAGTTTGAGTGGTATTTCAAATTATTTTATCCAGGACATTCTAAATTCTGATATCATTGTAAATCTTTATTTTTGAATATTTATTATGAAAACTTTGTTGCTATGTCTATCCTTAATCTCTTTTGCTTGTGATTTACAGGCGAAACCCTCTAAACATGACAAAAAACTGGAAGCTTTGTTAGAAGAAGCTTGGGAATATTCTTTATCACGGTCTCCACAATCGGCCAGTTATTTTGGTGACAAAGACCAAGCAGGTCAATTGGATGATGTGTCATCTGCTTATCAAATACAGACGGCAAAGGGTTTGCAAAAAATACTCACAAAAATTAATGAAATTAATAGGAATAAATTATCCTCTGATAATAAAATTAATTTTGACATGTCAAAGGATATGATTGCTGGGCGTATTGCAGATATACATTTTAACGAGTATCAAATTCCTATTACTTCAGAGGGCTCTTTTCATGCTTCATTGGCACGAATGTCTGTTAGTATGCAATTTAAGACATCGAATGATTATGAGAATTATTTAAGTAGAATGGCGCAAGTGCCCCGTGTATTTAATCAGCATATGTCAAATATGCGAGATGGTTTGAAAATTGGGATGACACAACCACAAGTGATTATTCAGCATTATCCTGAGTTTATTGATAAATATATTACTGATAACCCAGAAGATTCTTCTTTCTATATCCCTTTTAAATCTATTCAAAAAAACATCTCAAAAGAGCAAGCCGATGAATTTAGAAAACAAGCACAAGAATTAATTAAATCTGAAATCACTCCGGCCTATAAAGATTTTAAAATATTCATGGTTGAGGAGTATATTCCCGGTGCAAAAAAAGATATTGGTTCCTATTCTTTTCCCAATGGTAAAGCCTATTATCAACAACAAATTAAAGAATACACAACATTGGATTTAACGCCCCAAGAAATCCATGACATTGGTTGGCAAGAAGTCAAACGAATCAGATCAGAAATGGAACAAGTGATTAAGAGTGTTGAGTTTGAAGGCAGTTTTGCTGAATTTCTTGAATTTTTGAGAACAGACGATCAATTTTATGCCAAATCCGCGGAAGAATTACTTAAAGAAGCCAGTTATATTGCTAAGAAAATGGATGGAAAATTGCCAGAATTATTCACCAAGTTGCCCAGACAACCTTATACGGTTAATCCCGTGCCAGAAAAAATTGCTGCCAATTACACGACAGGGCGATATGTTGGAGCTCCTTTGGATTCTACCCGCCCAGGTCAATATTGGGTCAATACTGATGGTTTAAGGAAAAGACCGCTGTATAACTTGGAAGCATTGACTGTACATGAAGCGGTACCTGGCCATCATTTACAACTTGCCTTGAGTAAAGAATTAGACCATTTACCTAAATTTAGGCGTTATAATTATATTTCAGCCTACGGAGAAGGCTGGGGACTTTATTGTGAAAAACTAGCCAAAGAGGTTGGATTTTATCAAGATCCTTATTCTGAATTTGGCCGATTAACCTATGAAATGTGGCGTGCCATGCGTTTGGTTGTTGATACAGGCATGCATGCTTTTGGCATGAGCCGTGATGAAGCGATAAAATTAATGCAAGAAAACACAGCCCTTTCTAAGCACAATGTTCGTACCGAGATTGATCGATATATCGGCTGGCCCGCTCAGGCTCTGTCCTATAAGCTTGGAGAAATTAAAATTTGGGAGTTGCGTGCAAAAGCTGAAAAAGAGCTGGGCACCAAATTTGATATCAGAACTTTTCATGATGCGATTCTTTCACAAGGATCTGTGCCCTTAAATGTTTTAGAGCAGATTATTGAAGGTTATATTAAACAACATAAGTAGCATAAGGAATGATTTCTATCGAATTATGCTATTCATCGCAGATTAAATTCAATTAAGTTAATCTCTGCTTTATAATAATTCTTTTTTTGAATAATGAATCATGCATTTTTTAGTCAGCAACGATGATGGTGTTAATGCCACAGGCATAAAAGCTTTAGCAGAAGTACTAAAAGATTTAGGTAGGGTGACTATTTATGCACCCAGTGTGGATCGCTCGGGTGCGAGCAATTCACTGACTTTGGATCGACCTGTGCGCATTCATAAAGTAGCCGAGAATCGCTTTGCTGTGGATGGAACTCCCACAGATTGTGTGCACATGGCACTTACTGGCTTGATGTCTGAACAACCAGATATGGTGACCTCTGGAATCAACAATGCAGCTAATCTGGGCGATGATGTGTTGTATTCAGGAACGGTAGCCGCGGCAATAGAAGGGCGATATTTGGGTTTTCCTGCTTTGGCATTTTCCCTAGCTACTGGTCACAAAAATGGACAGGTTCGCCACTTTGAAACTGCTCAGCATTTCATAAAAAAAATTATTGTTAATATCCAAAACAATCCATTGCCACAAGATACAATTTTGAACATTAATTTCCCCAATTTACCTGTTGAACAAGTAAACGGGATTAAAGTAACACGATTTGGAAACCGCCACAAGGCCGAGAATACTGTTCAAGAACTGGATCCAAGGGGGCGAAAAATTTATTGGATAGGGCCGGCAGGACCGGAGGCAGATGCTGGCGAGGGTACGGATTTCCACGCGATTAAGAATGGTTTTGTTTCCATTACGCCTATGCAAGTGGATATGACAAAATATTCTGCTATTGATGCAATCAAACAGTGGAGTGAAAAGATTTGATGAACTCGGCATTAGGCATAGGCATGACTTCTCAACGTACCAGAGATAGAATGATCGTAAGATTACAGGAAAAAGGCATAAAGGATGTCAGAGTGTTGGCTGCAATGGCAAATGTACCACGGCATTTGTTTATGGACGAAGCCATGGCGCATCGGGCTTATGAAGATACCGCTTTGCCAATTAAGCATGGTCAGTTTATTTCCCAGCCGTGGGTGGTGGCGCGCATGACGGAGGTTGTGGTGCAACAGAACCCTAAGAAAGTTTTAGAAATTGGTACTGGATCCGGCTATCAAGCAGCAATATTAGGTCAATTGGTCGAACAGGTTTTTAGTGTAGAACGCATTGATGATTTAACAAGAACAGCCAGGCGTCGTTTTATTAAATTGGGTTATTTGAATGTTAGAACGAAAACTGGCGATGGGTTTAAAGGCTGGGAAAATGAAGCGCCCTATGATTTGATTATAGCCACAGCTGCACCTGAAAACATACCTCATGAATTATTAAAACAACTCTCGATTGGTGGAGTAATGATATTGCCATTGGGTGATAGCAACAACCAAAATCTAGTCAAGATTACCAAAAGCAATGATTTGCCAGGAGCCGATGGTTATCGCATTGAAAAATTAGAAGCGGTATTGTTTGTTCCATTTTTAACGGGTGTGGTTCGCACATGAAGGCATTGATTTTATTGCTCTCTTTCTCGTTATTGTTGCTAGTTTCTGCTTGCGGGAGACATAAACCGGCGCCAGTCAGAGATGTCAGTCATGCCAATCATACCAACCCCAAAAGCTCACAGCCCTTGAGCAAGCAAAACAAATACCAGCCCAAGTATGTCGTTGTGAAAAAAGGCGATACTTTGTACTCGATGGGATTTAGTCAAAATATGGACTATAAGACCTTAGCAAAAATAAACGGAATTGTCCCGCCATACAAAATCTATCCAGGTCAAAAGTTGCGTTTAAAACCGCTTAACACTGTTCATGAAAATTCGGTTGTTACTACTCACCGGATTGCAACAAAGAAACCATTGCAAACATCTGATCGCACAAAAAAATCAAATAATCCAAGGGTTAAGCCAATTGCTAATACAAGCCAAAATTCTAGCACACCACAAGCGACACGAAATCCTATTGTAAAGAAACCTATCGTAAAAAAACCGCTGATAAGGCCAATTATAAAGCCAGTTGTAAAACCAGTTGTAAAAAAATCCAAACAACAGCAAGCACCCAGTTCCAATTCTCGCTGGATATGGCCAGTATCAGGCAGGGTCATTAGTAGCTTTTCTAGTAAAGATGTGGCAAGAAAAGGCATTGATGTTTCAGTCAAGTTGGGTTCGCCTGTTTATGCCAGTAATAATGGTACGGTCGTATACAGTGGTGATGGTTTGCGGGGATATGGAGAGTTAATCATTGTGAAACATAGCAATAATTTATTGAGTGCTTATGCCCATAATTCTAGTCGTTTGGTTAAAGAAGGAGCTGTGGTTATACAGGGGCAGGTTATTGCAAAATCTGGCAAAGGAACTGACGGCAGACCTTTGTTGCACTTTGAAATCCGCAAAAATGGCCAACCCGTTAATCCATTAATTTATCTGCCCAAAAAATAGTAAGTCTTTGCTATAATTGTTGTTCTTATTCTTGAATGAGTTTAAGTGCAGGATCTCCCAGTAAATTCCAACCCAATATAATATCTGTATAATTTGCTTGATCAGAAAGTTTTCGTTTTGCTACTAACATCGCTTGGCCAATACTTTGATTGTTTTTAGTTAATTGAGGCAGGAGTAATTTTGCGAAAGCTTTTTCAGAATCAACCATCGATAATGCAGCTGCTCCAAGAACAGCCACGCCGCCAGATTCTCCGTCAAATAAAAATTTATGGGCCATGGTATTGGCTTCTGGTTCAACATAATAACTGTTCCAGCAACCCCATTGAACAACTACTGATGGAGAAGATGAATTGGGCAAGTCAGCAATGTCATTGTAAGTGAAGGCGGAAGGAAAAGAAAACCAATTGCGCGGTCCGGAATGCCCTAAATAAGTGGTGAGCTTAGGGTTATTCGCGAAATTTTCCATTATTTGATTGTTGGTAGTTTCGGTGTTGGGATAATCATCCCTATACGATTTTAAAGCACTCCAGTTATCGGGTAGAGCTTCTAATAGTTGATTGCTAATATCTGTAAAAGAATGGTTGTTGTATTGGGTATCTGCAATAAAATGTACGGTATTTGTTTCATTGTTTTGATTAATGAATCGCATTTGTTTATCAATAAGTAATTGCAACTCTTGTACTGTATTAACTGGAAATCTTCCAATAGCCAAGTCTGGTATATGGTCATTGTCCACATCAGCAAACAAACTGTCACTTGGCGTAAATCTTACAACTTCATCAGTTGCTGTATAAATTGATGGAATAAAACTTTGGTATTGACTTGATAAATAACCTTTGTAATCATAATTATCTGCGCCAACTAATAGTATATATTTAATAGGAGTTTCTTTTGCAATTTCTTGGATGAATTTTTTTATTGCAAATGGAGAAAAAATAGAACTAGAATATTGTGCATAAATATCTTCAGAGTTGACGATTAGAACTTTAAGTCCTTGTGATTCATGATAGGCTTTTAGTTGCTCAATGGTTTCAATGAAATCAGGATGTGAAATGATAAGGTATTCTGTTCCAACAATTTCTATCGATTGGCTTTCATGCCAAGGTTTGAAAGTTGGCTTTAATAATTTTTGTTCTGATGAGACCCAATATGTTTGAGATGGAGAGATGGTAGGAATAGTTACTGAAAGTGTGCCTTGATTGTCATTTTGAAACTTTAATTCAGTAATTTTGACAGGGTTTTCTGAATTTAATGCATAGGCAACTACATCAGTTGAGCTATACCCTTCAATCTTTATGGCTGTTTTGGGTTTTCTTTTGCGTTCATCAATTGTCTTTGGCTCTTCAAAACTGAATATGCCCATGAAATCAGAATCAATCTGTAAGGTATCTGCCAGTTTAAACGTCAGAACTTCATCAATTGCAGATAAACCTCTAGGGTAGGTTAGTGACAATTCTTCAATGTGGACTGCGTCATGGTCATATCCGGTTTCTCCTAATAATTCTAGGGAGACTGTTATTGTACCGTTATTTGTAACTTCTGAATCTAAGATATACTGTGCTTTTTTATGGGCAAATCCATCAAATACTATGTCACCATAGTGTTCATTGTTGATGTTTAATTTTATACAGTGATCATTTGGAATGCCTAAAATTAAACTTGGGTGATCAGCCCCACAACGATTGGGGTCACTGGGATAGTTTGTTGGAGTGTCTTGGTAATCAAGCGCGCCATTGAACAGTAGATTAAGTTGAATTTGGGCGCCAGAAATGTCAGCCAATTCATCTATTGGAAATTCAATTGATTTGTGTGCAATTCTATAGGTAGCAAGTAAGTCCGCATGCCAAGGGTCTTGGGTTGAAGAGGTAAAGTTATAATAATTATTGGGCCGATAATAATCTGTTTGCCAATACCAACCATCTATTGTGCCTGTGGGTTTTGTGCTGTCTTCTTTTATGTATGTTGAGTGTCCTTTTAAGGTTAAATGGTATATTTTTTTATCTGAATACAAAGACTTAATAGATTTTGCATAGAAATCAAAGCTTGTGGTTTCATCAAATTCATTTTCATTGCCATTTATGTACAATGGAATTGTCTTTCTTTTTTTACTCTTTATTATTGGAACCGCAAAATTATCGTCCTTAGCCTTATAAACTTCTTGAATTCGATTTACAGGCAATATCAATGGAATTAATGAATCATTGACTTGGATGGTTAAATCTTTTGGTGATTTTTCATTTAAATTTAACCCTGCATTGATTAAATCACTGAAATAAATTCTGTGCATTCCCTCTTGGCTAACTTCGATTGCCAGTTCATTTAGGGTTGAATTTAAAACTTTCTGCATGGGAGATTTTGCTGGCCACTGCCGCTTGGCGTTAATTATCTTTTGACCCAGTAAACTATTTTCAGTAAATGGGCCATACCACGTGCGCTTTCCTTTTGCACTGTACTCAACCAACCATATTGGTAAGTTGTCATCGGTATCAAATTGAAATGAATAATTTTTTAATGAGTTGCTTTGGGTCTTTTCGTTTGATGTTATCAGTTTTGAGATTTTTATCTTGTCCCCGTTTTTATCCTGTTGATAAATTTCATACCCTAAATGGTCAAATTCAATATCCGATTGCCATTGGATGGTTAGTTGTTTGTTAGCCTTTGACGTAGATAAGTAGTTTAATCTAACGGGCAATGTACTGGTATCTAAGGTGCTTATTGTTGATTCATCTGGATTGTCATCGTTATCCGCGCCATCTGGATCGACTCCATTGGTTGATGTGTCCGTAGTAATTGCCAATTGTGGTGTTGTGCCATTAAAATCAATAGAATTAACATAAGACCCATAGTTGTTCACTGCTAATGTAATGCGAATTGATGCCGCCTCTGTTGGCAATAGGGAAGACCCTGCTGCAATAAGCTCTTGATTTGAGTTGCCATTGAATAAGTTGTTTTCTGTAAAAGTAGCAGGGCCACTGGTTAGTGAAATAGCGGTAACTGTATAATTGCCAACATTAGGAGGAATATTAAAAACAGCATCTAAATCTTCAAGCGCTGTTAAATTTGATAAATTTACATCTCCGTGGTTTTCAAAATTAAAGTCAATATCAACAAGATAAGGAGATATACCATTTGCTTGGCCAGCTCTTCTTGTCATTTGTTTGGATACACCGATAATAGAACAGCTCCAAATAACTGGGTCTAGCCAAATAAACTGACTGGTAGATACCGGCACAGTGTGATTTAAATATTGGATAGAAACAGTATCAACAGGGCCTGGTATGTTTATGACCAATTGACCATCAGCATTAGGGAATGTACTGGGAGTTGTGGTTGCATCTGCTAGGTTGCCAATAATTGTGTAGGTACAAGCACCAAGCCCAAGAGGACAAGAAAGGTTTGCTGTTTGACTGCTTCCAGCCAATGATGGGTTAATAATAATCCTGTCTTGCCAATTGCCTGCGCTTCCATCTATGTCATAAATGGTAAAGTTGATATTTTCAACAGGGTAAGTATAGGTTATATTAAATATGGTACCTGAATTGCTTGGGACGGCTGTCATTCCTTGTTGGAGTCTGTTAGCTGCCGCACCCACAGGATCGGTTCCTGCTAGAAAAAAAGCACCTGGATCTAAAAACTGAACCTGTATTGTGCCTCGACTGTGACACAAAGCAGTACTTGAAAAAGGGCCCAGAGCAGAAGCGGGCCAAAATCCCCACCCAACACCTTCTTGCGCTATTAAACATTGAGGAAAAAGGAGAATAAATACGAATTTTATTTTTAAATTTGGCATACATACACTCAATAATAGAATTGAAGGTTAACTTGTTACCCAAGTCACTTGTGGTAGCATAGTATTCTTTGTATATGGACTGGGGAATTATACTAAGTTAACTAAAAAATGAAGTAAAGTCAATAGGGTATTGAGTAGATTTACAAAATGTTACATTCGTCACAAAATAACGCGTGTTAGCTAATAAGGCGAATTTATTGGAGGAAACATGTATGATTAAGGGTTTATCAATAAAAGTTTTTTATTTTCTGGAAACAATTCTTTTGCTTTAAGGATAAGTTCTTGGGCTTCTTGGTTCTTGTTTAGTTTTAACAAAGTTTTGTACATGTGGATATACAATTCAGGATCGTTAATTTCTTTTGCCAGAGCTTTTTTAAAATTCTCTTCGGCATCGGTATATTTTCCAAGCTTGTATTGAACCCAGCCTACTGAATCTAAGATAGCAGCACTATCAGGTGATAATTCAATAGCCCTTAGTACATACTCATAGGCCTGTTCAAGTTTCAAATCATGGTCGGCAAGAGAATACCCCAAAGCATTGAGTGCTTCGTAGTGATCGGGATTGTCTTCGATAATTTGGAGTAAATCATCTTCAACTTTTGACATTTTACTTTGTGATTCATATAACATGGCACGGTCGTATAGCAATCCTGAATTACTGGGTAAGATTTGTAAGCTTCTACTCAAGATTTGGATGGCTTCATCGACATCGCCTTGCTTTTTGGCAATTTGACTTTCAAGTCTATACGCTTTAACTGCAAAATTTTCTTCTGCATTTTGCAATTGGTGCAGTATTTCTATAGATTCATCGTATCTTTCTTGATCAAATAAAATCAGGCTTAACATTTCTCTTGCATCTAAATAGTGATTGCCACCAGTAATTTTTGCATAGTAATACTGGCTTTCAGGAATATTTTTCAGCCAATAAGCCGCTTCAGCAGTTAGAAAATATTTGTGGTTTTCTTTTTCGCTGTCTACCTCTATGTTTTTTAAAAGGGGATAAACCTTATTGGCCGTTTCCGTGTCATTGTTTTGTAGTGCAAAAATAATCCTTTTGAATAAATTATCAGGGGTTTGTTTGTGAGAAGATAAAATTTCTTGGGCCTTTTTAAATTGTCCGGTTTCTTGAAAAAAAGCGGCATATTGTCCAGAAAAGGTTTCATTGTTGGGCTCTTTTTGGGTGATGAATTTAAAATCTATCTCGGCATTTTCATAATCTTTCATGACTACCAACAATCTGGCGCGCCAGTATCTGGCTAGTAAATTATTCTTGTCTAAGGCAATTGATTGATTAATGATTTTTAAGGCTTGGCTGGTCTTTTTGTATGAGATATAAACCTTTGCAATGGAAAATAATTGACTAGGGGATTGTAGAACAGTGGGGTTTTCTAATGCCGAGTCGATCACTTCCATCGCCATCTCTTCGGGCATGCTCACCAAAGCTGACTGAATAAACCTCCAAGCATCATTGTCGCCACTTAAAATAATGGCGGAAATGCTTCTTTGTGCTTGGATATAATTCTGTTCTTTTAAGGCATCAATGGTGATATTAGTCAAAAGAGTATTGACTTCACTGACCTCGTTTTGCTTATGTTGATTTTGTTTGCAAGAAGATATTCCCGCTACAATAGCTAGGATAAATATTAGTTTCATTGTATGTTTCATATTAATTCTCTATTAATAAATCAGCTTGGTGTTGTTGAATCAGGGGTTCAATGACTTGGTCAATATCTCCGTCCATGACTTCTTGTAATTTGTACAAAGTTAAATTTATTCTGTGGTCTGTAATTCGACCTTGAGAATAATTATAAGTTCTGATTCTTTGTGATCTATCGCCAGAACCCACTTGTAACTTGCGGGCTTCTGATTGTTCTGATTCTTGTTTGTCTTTTTCGATATTGGTGATTCTTGATTGTAGAAGTTTCATCGCTTGGGCTTTGTTTTTGTGTTGCGAACGTTGATCTTGACATTCGACAACAATGCCAGTGGGCAGATGCGTTAAACGAATGGCAGAGTCGGTTTTGTTGACATGTTGGCCTCCCGCTCCGGATGCTCTAAAAGTATCAACCCGTAAATCAGCAGGGTTAATGGTGACCTGTTGGACATCATCAATCACGGGTAAAATGGCGACCGTGCAAGCAGAAGTATGAACTCGACCTTGTGATTCAGTAGCTGGAACTCTTTGTACTCGATGGGTTCCGGATTCGAACTTAAAGCGAGAAAATGCACCATCGCCTTCAACTTGGGCAATGATTTCTTTGAACCCACCGTGCTCTCCTTCACTAACACTGACAATACTGACATTCCATTTTTTGTTTTCTGCATATTTAGAATACATTCTGAATAAGTCCCCTGAAAATAGTGAAGCTTCATCGCCACCAGTTCCTGCACGAATTTCCAGATAAATATCTTTGGCATCATCGGGGTCTTTGGGAATCAACAAGACTTGTAATTCTTTCTCAAATTGAGCCAATTGGTTTTTGGCATCATCTAAAGTCTCCTTTGCCAACTCTTTCATCTCAGGATCGGACATCATTTCCTGGTCTGACATCATTTCATTGGCTTGTGCGATTTCTTGCTCGGTATCGACATAACTATTAAAGGTCTTGACCAAATCTTCTAAACCAGCATATTCTTTGGATAAATCACGAAACATATTTTGATTTGACATAATATCTGGTTCAGACATAAGCCTAGCAATTTCTTCATGACGTTCGCTCGCTGTTTGTAATTTGACTTTGATTTCAGGTGTCATTGTGGCTCTTTGGATTCGTTTTTAAATTGAATAACTGTTTGATACTGTTAATTTTATTTGTATCACCAGACTGAATGGCATTTCTAATTGCTTTGACTGGAGCATGATTCAGTTTTTTGGTTAGAGTGTTGGCTAAATAAAACAACACTTCTTGCGCATCAGCTCCGCCTTTGAGTTGTTTTAATGCTTTGTCTAGGCTTTGTTTTCTTATCTTAGCAGTTTCTTTTTGAAAATTGTGGATTAATTGGGTATGTTGCTGACCCTTTAACCAAAATTCGAATGCTTCGGATTCTACTTTGATGATTTGCTTGGCAACAATTGAGGATTGCTTTCTGCCCTCAAGATTTTTGCTGACAACTTTTTGTAAGTCATCCACTTCATAATAAAACACATCGTCGAATTTTTTAACAGAAATATCAACATCTCTGGGAATCGCCAAATCAATAATCACCATAGGCTTGTGCTTTCTTTGTTTTAAAGCTTGTTTAATCATTGGGCTATCAATAATAGGAGTTTGGCTAGCGGTAGCGGTAAAAATCAAGTCATAATCTGCGATTTTATGTGTTAATTCGTTTAAATCAAATGAGTCCGCGTTAAATTGTTTTGCCAATTGTTGTGCGTTGTCTAGACTTCGGTTACAAACAGACAGCTTGCTATACACATGCTTGCTTAAATACCTTAACAACAAATCTGCGGTTGACCCAGCTCCAATCATTAAGACATTTTGTTGGGCTAAATCTCCCAGTATTTGTTGGGATAATTTAACTGCGCTGTTGGCAATGGAAACAGGGTTTTTGCCGATATCAGTATCACTGCGAACTGATTTTGCCACACGAAAAGCTGACTGAAATAACCGGTCTAAGTCATTGTTTAGTTTATGGTTTTGTTTTGAAATTTCATAAGCTGTTTTTACTTGCCCTAGTATTTGTGTTTCCCCTAAAACCATTGAATCCAGGCCTGATGATACTTCAAATAGATGGTTGACACAGTCTAAATTTTGTTTAACATAAAGGTGTTGGTTAATTTTGTTAATTTGGCTGGCTTCTATCTTGAAATATTCACAAAACCGTTGTTTTGGAAATTCAATGCCTTTATTGAAGGAAAGATAAAACTCGGTTCTGTTACAAGTAGAGAAAACCACACAGGATTTAATTTCTTCAACACACATAAAATCAACAGCCGCAGCAAAATCATCCGTAGGCACAGATAAACGTTCACGTACATCGATATTGGCTGATTTGTGATTAAGTCCGATAACGGCTAAAGACATGTGGTAAAAATACAATTCAAAAGAAGGTGGATTTTATCATGTTTATAATCCAATCATCTATAAAATAGTGCTTGGCCGAGAAAGAATATTCTACTGCGGAAAAGCTGGATTTTGTCAAAATTCCTCCTTATCCTCGTCAAATAGCCAGCTATTCTCCTCAAATAATGAGAAATTATTCACTAAAACCAGACTTTCCCTCGCTACGAATACTTTCTCGGTCAAGCACTAAATAAATTAAAGCTTATCAATATTGCTATAGTTAGTTTGAGGTAGAGTGGTGACAATTATGGTATTTTACAATAAACGGTAAAAATTTCTGTTTTCATTCACCCATGCAATTTTTATTTGTTAGAATATTCGAATTGAGAACCTATTCCAGAAAAATAATAATATGCAATTTAGAATCAATAAAGTTCAATTTATTTACCAAGACGAAGAATTGTATATCAATGGAAAGCTGATTGAGTGTCCCCAGAAAATATTACAAGCTCTGATACTGTTTGTCACATCAAAAAATGAAATCATAAGCAAGGATACATTGTTGTATAAGTTGTGGGGCGAGTTAATTGTTAGTGAAGACTCATTATTTAAAGTGGTTCAGGGAGTCAGAAAAATATTTAAGGAAAATGGGGTTGATGGAGATGTACTGATCAATGTTTATGGTAAAGGTTATAAAATCAATCCAAAAATTAAAAAAGCTTTTTTTCAAATACCTACAAAAGAAATACCCATCATTGTTTTACAAAATAAAATCAATCATAAAAGCTTCAAGCGATCTATAATATTGTCTATCGGTGTCTTATTGGCTCTTGGTATTGGTTATGTTTTGTATAGTAAACAGTTTGCAGATCAACAAGTTTTGATAACTGATGAGATATATAACACAATTCAGGAACAAATCAGAATTTCACCTGCAAAATCTTTATTAGAGTTAAATGAAAATTATAAAATTGAAAATTCAACAAATGAAGATAAAATGAAGTTGTTTTTTTTAAGAGCGTGGGCCTACTACAAACAAGGCGATTATAAAAACAGCTTACAAAACCTTGAAAATGGGAAAAATTTGTATACTGGCAAACCATCAAGAGTTGCAGGTGATATTTATTATTTACTAACCATCATCAATTTATACCGTTCCGATAGCCAGTTGATGTCGAAATATCTGAATAAAGCGGAAGAAATATTTGTTTGGGTCAATGAGAAACATGTCATTAGTCGCTCTGCTAGTTTAGTTGTCCAGTACCATATTCTTATACATGAATATGACCAGGCAATTGAAGCTTCAAATAAACTCTTAACAAAAGCTCAAAAATACGACAATTATGTCTACCAAATTAAGGCGCATATAGATTTAAGCCATGTATATTTTGAACTCAATGATAAAAGCAATAGACAGCTACATTTACAAGCTGCATTGGAGATAGCGCTTGAAAAAGGCTATGGTAAATACATTTCCTATGCCTATGGGACTATGGTGGTTGATAGTATGAACAGTGGTGAGTTTATCAAGGCAATGAACTGGGTCAATAAAACCTTAGCATACACCGTAGTTCAGTCAAGTACCAATGATTTTCAGCAGGGTTTTAGTTATCTCTATAATGTGTTAAGTCCTCTAGGGCATGACGGTTTGGCAGAATTTTATTTACAAAAAGGCATCGATATACAAAATAAATTCAACAGTGATGGACATCTTCATTTGGCAGAAACCAACTTAGGGATATTAAAAATAAAATTGAAGAAATACAAGCAGGCTCAACAAATGTTCGAACAATTGTTGTCTTATAATTTATCGTTTTCAGAAAGATCAGAAGTCCAAGCATGGAAAGCAATTAATCATTACTATTTAAATGACAGCATCTCATCGTATGCGATTGCTAAGGAAATATACAATACCAAAAACATCACTAATAAGATAAAGCTCGTTGCAGGAATTGGATTAATATTGTCAGCTACTGATTTGGAGCGCAATGCTGAGGCAGAATTAATATTTCAGCAAATATCTCAAATAGCCAATCCAAACTGGTTGATTGAATACAATCTGTACCTAAATATTGCTCTTGATATTACCCAACATGATATTGACAAGCAAAATATATTTCTTGTTAAGAGGTCTGAATTTGACAGCGTCCTTTTGAAAACAAAAGAACAAGCAACAGCCGATCCAGTTTTATTAATAGATTTAAACAATTATATCAATAGAATTCTTCAGTAAATCACTTCTCCTTCAGACCCTTATAAAACTCCCTTGTCAATCTCCTAACGTGTGTATTTTTACACAGAATTAAAATCTTTTTCAGAGTCTTTCAGAATCTTTCAGAGTCCATTCAGGATTTTCAGATTCTAAATCCTTACGATGTGTCCATTGTAATTTAATCGAGGAAATTCTAGGAGAAGGTATGAAATGAAGTATCAAGAAAACACTACAATAATAAACCCGAAAACTGTGCTAAAAATAGTGATTACGGTTTTGTTAAGTTTAACAATCAATCAAGTATTTGCCGCATTTGAAATCAAAAAACACACCATTAATAGTGGAGGTTCACAAATGACCTCTGCCTCTTATACGATGAATGCAAGTATTGGGCAAGTTGATGCCAATACTGAACAGGTGAGTGCTAACTATACATTAAACTCAGGCTTTTGGCACAACAGAGTAACAACACCTCAAACCGAAGTAATTTTTACAAACGGATTTGAATAAATCCAGGAGAATACGATGAAAAATAAAATAATAATAGCAGTAATAATAGCACTTTTTATACAACAAAACAGCGTTTTAGCAGGAGGTATCGGCGACCCTTTTGTGGATCATACCTTTAATTATCAGGGTGAGTTAACTGACGGCAATACTGTTCTTAATGGTTTATATGACATGAGGATACAGGCTTATACTACCGATAGTGGCCCGGTCACACTGGGTGTCCTATTTGATATAATAAAAGTTCCTGTAATTGATGGCATTTTCACCATTAATGATGTCGACTTAGGGGATATAAATGATGGTCTAGTGGTTTATCTTCAAATGAGTGTGAAAGAAAATGGAGCAGCTGTGGCCTATGAGGATCTTTTCCCTAGAATAAGAATTAAATCTGTCCCTTATGCCAATCAATTGATCAGTGGAAACGCACAAAATGGTCAAGTTCTTACTCTTGTAAATGGTGAATGGGTTGCTGACGATCTGCCAGCTGGGGCAGGTGGTTCTCCATGGGTGATTTCTGGATCTACAATAAATTATGATGCTGGATTTGTAGGGATAGGTAATCAAAACCCTACTTCTGCTCTACATGTAAAAACAGATGATGTTCTTTCTGCACAATTTGATGGTGGTGAAGGCAGTTTAATTACAGTTCTTGAGAATGGTGTTGTGAGGGCCTCTTTGGGCTCGGGTACAAATGTTGCAAATACAGATTTTGCTATTCAAACAGTTTCTGGTAGCTTGCATTTAATTAGCGGGCTCTTAAGTGACCCTTCAATATCGATTACTACAGATGGAGATGTGGGTATAAATACCACTGCCCCTGTTGCCGATTTACACGTAGAAGGAACCACTGATGGTGATTTGTTTAGGGTTAGAATTGATGGTCAAACCAAGTTAATGGTCAAAGACAATGGCGGCACATCAATAGGAACCTTAAATATCCCGCCAGATAATGGCCTAAGAGTCCAAGGTGATATTAAACAGACGATTAATTCTAATGGAACGATGAAATACATGGCCACTATTAGTAGTTGCGGCAGTGTCAATGTCAGTGTAGGCAAATCATACAATGGTATTAATGCTACTGCAACAACTGTTGCAAACGATCCCGGTGGTGTTGGAACTTGCGTAATTTCATTTGGTCATAATATTTCAAATAGATTTATTATGGCACATATTACAACTGGTATTGCAGAAATTGGTTTATCTGTTAGTTGTGCTCATGCAGGTGATTTTACTTTGAGTTGTGTGGTTTTTGATGAATTGGGCAACCAAACACCTGGTTTCTTTGATTTGTTTGTTTTCTAAATAATCAATTTAATATTAGAGAGTGTAAGCGTTTTTTTACACTCTCATAACAATAAAAACAATTCTATTCAGTTACTATTTATTAAAATTTGCTATAATTCGGTTTTATTCACTGAGAATTGTATGAAAAAATTCAAAATATTATTGGTATTATCGGTATTTTTATTCGTGACAGCATGTGTGACCATCAATGTTTATTTTCCAGCAGCAGAAGCAGAAGATGCAGCGGCCAAAATTGTCAACAAAATTATCGGTGAAGAAGAGGTTTATACTCAACCTATTGATGAAAACCCACAGGGGTTTAACTTTAATCCTTTGGGTTTTCTTATTTCATCAGCCCATGCACAAGTCAATATTAATATTTCATCACCAGCTATTGTTGATATCACCGATCGCATGAAAGCCCGTTATGATAGTAGCTTAAAAAGCTATTTAGACAATGGCGTGATTGGTTTTTCTAATCAAGGATTTATCGAAATCTTAAATGCCAAATCATTGGGATTAAAAGACCGCCAAAAAGCCAAGAAGTTGGTGGCCGATGAAAACCGAGACAGAAAAGCACTGTACCGAGAACTGGCTGTAGCCAATGGTCATCCCGATTGGGAACAGGCCATTCAAAATGTATTCGTGAAGACCTGGAATGACAAAGCATACACTGGTTGGAAATACCAAGATGCTGATGGTGTATGGCTGACAAAGTAATTTTTTGCCATGATAATGATAAAGGGTGCTGACTCCTGAAAGTTTATAAGTAGGACATCGCCATACCCGCGAAGCCGGGTATCTCATTAAGGAGTTTTTATTTCGATTGAAGCTGCTGAACCTGTAAGTTGGTTCAAGCTACGTGTTTCAATGACTGTTTTTAAATTGACATACAATGAATTTTTAATTATGCTAGGTAGTGAATTTATTATAGAAGATTGAAATGACAACAACAGAACGAATTTTACAAGAAGTAACAGCTCTAAAGCCAATTGAACAAGCTCAATTGGTGGATAATATTTTGTCATTGTTGGACAAACCCAATGATGAATTCGACAAAATGTGGGGGAAAGAAGCAGAATCACGTTTACAAGCCTATAAATCCGGAGAGATTGAAGCGATTCCTTTAGAGCAGGTTTTAGCACGTTATAAATGAATGTTTCATTATTAAAAGAAGCTCAATTTGAGCTTGATGAAGCCATTGACTTTTAGTAACTATTTAGCGTATTAAAGGCTATTATTTTGTTAATTCTGGGAAGCTTCCAT
>CAZLZZ010000018.1:0-31332 GCA_964564165.1 uncultured Alcanivoracaceae bacterium
GGACAAGCTCCTAGTACCGCAATTAATAAGTCCTGTCTAATTTAGACAATCTAGTTTTCTCATTTTTTTAGGCTTTACCCGTTTTAATACCAATAAGTTTTTGTTTTCGATCTCCCATTCCATTTCTTCACCTTTTTCTAAACCAATTGATTCCGCAATTGCTGCTGGCATATTTACATAATATGATTTATTTGTTGGCCTTTGTACTTTTTGAATTTTAATTTTGTATCCCATTTTCAATCCTGTGTTGTTAATTTATATATAGTATATATACTATATATATGGTATAATTATAGCAATTCAAACTCCTAAAAAATCAATGAAAAATATTTATCCAATAGAGTATACAGAAATTATAAAAAATTTCTTAGAGTCGATTACTAGACAACACAATATAGCAAAATCAAAACACAGGCGAGCTAATATCATCCTTTTAATTCACATTTATTCATGCAACCATTACATCGCCAATCAAATTGGTTGTTCATATAGAACTATCACAAGGTGGAAAAATAGAGCCATTAAATTTTTATCAAAATTACCCAAGGATATATCTGAATTAAATGATGATTTACTTATGGAAATGCTCAGTGATAAACCCAGATCAGGTAGGCCTTGTGAATTTACGCCTGAACAACTTTGCTTGGTCATGAGAATTGCACTCGAAAAACCCGATGATTCTAATAGACCAATTACATTTTGGACTGCAAGAGAAATTGCAAATGAAACCATCAAGAGAAAGATTGTTGATTATATTTCATCTAGTACAGTCTCAAACCTTCTTAGGAATGCCGATATTAGACCACATAAATCAAGATACTGGCTAAATCCTAAAATTGATGATGAAGCAAAGTTTCACCAAGAGATCAAAGAAATATGTAGTATTTATGAAAATATTGAGCAACTTCAAAAGGAAAACACAATAGTTGTTTCAATAGATGAAAAAACAGGGATGCAAGCAACTGAACGTATTGCACCAGATAAGCCACATATAAAAGGAAGCATTGCAAAATTAGAATTTGAGTATAAGCGTCATGGTACACAATGTTTAATCCCGTCATTTAATATATTAACTGGAAAAATAATAGAATATCATATTGGTTTCACACGAACTGAAGATGTATTTGTAGGGCATGTTAAAAATACAATAAATATATCTCCTGAGTCAAAATGGATATTGGTAATGGATCAATTAAACACTCATAAATCTGAAGGGCTAGTCAGATTATTTGCAGAAATTAACGGTTATAAAGGCGACTTGGGAAAGAAAGGAAAAATTGGTATTTTAGAGAATCAAAAAACCAGAACCGAATTTTTAACTAAAAAGGATCAGAAAATCAGGATTCAATTTACGCCAAAACACTGTTCATGGATGAATCAAATAGAAATATGGTTTGGCATTTTTCATAGAAAGGCTTTGGCAAGAAAAAGTTTTAAATCTATTGAAGAGCTAATACAAAGAACGAAGGAATTTATTGAATATTTTAATAGAACTATGGCCAAACCTTTCAAGTGGACTTACAAAGGTAAGCCTTTTATGGCATAAATGCTCGGACAGGACTTATTAATTGTAGTACTAGAAATGCACGCGATAAATCGCGCACCTACAAATCACAACGTGAAAACTGATATCTGCATTGATGGTATAATTTAGCTCTGCCTTTTGTTGGAAATCAAAAGTAGTTATCGCACAGCGACGCGGCGACACAGCGGAAGACCAAAAGCAATTGTCCGCAGATGAACGCAAATAACGCAGATAAAAAAACCGCAGATTTGATTCCACCAAGCGAGTTTATAAATTATTGACTAAAACCAGACTTTTATTCGTATCATCCGTGATACTCTCCTTCTTCCGTGAAGGTTTATATGAAAATTCTTCCCAGAAGGATTTTTCCTCGCTACGAATACTTTCTCGGTCAAACTCCTGATTACAATAAAATTATTAAACAAACACCTTGTTTTATCAACCCATCTATAAAAAAGAGCCGCATTTGCGACTCTTTTTAGTTGTTGCCTTTATTTACATACGATTATGTACTTTGGTTTTGCTCCTGTTCCATCACCGATTCCTTTTTGTTCGGCTTGACTGGTGTCGGTTATTACCTGAACTAGTATACACTTTGGTTTTGCGGGTTTGTTCTTTGATTCGGCTCCTGTGCCCTCCCCAATTCCTGCATAAGCTGTAGTGCTAATTAATGTAAAAAAAAAGCCGTAGTTAATATTGTTGTTTTCATGGTTTTATACCTCGTTGTCATTATTAAATATAAAGGTTGAGATACCTATTTCATTGTTTAGGTCTTCAACCTCTGATTGTGAATAATCCTTTTCTTCGTAACTATCAATCAATTGTTGATATTCACGAAAATGCTCCCTTGCCAGTTCTCTTAGCTCATCGGTTAGCTTTCTGCGATTTATTGGGCTTATAGAATTAGATAAATAGCTCATTTGATATAGGGTTTCATCAGTGGATTTAGCTTTATAATTGTGCTGGATAGTTTGTGAGATTCTATTCATGAAATGAGCTAGTATATTGACAACTGAATCAGGAGTTAATAACGATTTGGTTGGCAAAGATGTAAGAAAACGAATGCTACTATCAACTTTTTTAACCAAGCCCATAGTTATTATGTTGTCCAACATTGATTTAGAAGTAATAATATTATCAAGTGGTTTGGTATTGTTGAAAGCAGCTGTATAGGAGCCGAATTTACCGTAAATGGGTATTAAACCATTTTCATACTTACCAGATAGTTTTTTTAATTCGCCAATCAATAAATCATAATAAAGACTGCGTTTGTTTTGTTTATTATGAAGATTGACCTGATCCAAATATTTTTTAACAACATGGCGTGAAAATCCTGTGGATAAATACACCGATGACTTGGTTTTGGTTTTTTCATAGGCATGATTTACGTAGTGAGATATAAAACCCTCTACCACATCATTGCCGTCTATGCCTAAATCATGCAGCAAGCCACTTAAGCCCTGATAAAATTTTGTGGGTAATTTTTTGGATTGGAAGTTTTTAAGTTGGAAAATATTGTTCATAATTTAATCATAGTAAATTAACTATAACGACAAAGCATATAGGACATAGCAACATTATATTTATCGTAACTTTTCACGATAGTTTAACACAGGCAATTGTGATTTAATAGAACTAATTATTTATCGTCCACTTAAAATACTTATGTTACAACAGTTATTAGAAGATTTAACCAAGGTATCAGGCTCTGTTAACAAAGAGCAAAGTCATAAAGTTGTCTGCAAAGCCATAGCTAATTATTGTTTAGAAAACAATATGAAGGTTGCACAGTTCCAGAATGAATTTTTAATACAAATAGTTACAGAATCAAGAAAAAACAATCCTGATTATAGCAATGTGCGAATAGCTGCCTCAACTGGGATAGATAGACGCTCCATCAATAGGCTATTAAAAGGCGAGAATCTTTATAGAAATCATGCAAAAGAAGACATTGTCATGAGTTATATACAGTCCTATTGCCTCAAACATAAAACCAGTAGGATTAATAAAATGGGGAAATTTGAAACCTTTCAATACTACTGTATTGTTGTTGCAAATGGCACCTTAACCCAAAGGGCAATAGCAGATGAGTTGATTAGCCAAGGGCGAATCATTGACGAAGGGATGTATTATAGAGTTTTTAAGAACAATACAACAATAGAACAATAGTTAGACCGTCCTAAAACATCAGTTATTAACAAAAACTATAGATAGCTCTGTTGGCCCAAAAATCTCAAAATAAACCTTGTTTTATTTTGCCATTAATCTAACATAGCAATATGCCTTCAAACAATCAAAAAACCATACAAGTTGCCCTGCCTATTCCTTTTGCAGACAGTTTGACTTATTTGCTTCCTGATACTGTTTCTTTTGATAAAATCGATGTTGGTGCAAGGGTAATTGTTCCTTTTAGGAATAAAAAAATGGTTGCAATAGTTATCAGCAAAGAACAAAGTTCATACACCAAAAGATTAAAATCCATAGACTCTGTTTTAGATTACGGTGGTTTTTTACCAACCAAAACTTTGCGATTTATGCGGCAGGTTCACCACTATTATATAACACCACTGGGAGAGGTCATCTTTACTGGCATTCCTAAATGGTTTAAGAATATCAACAACCCAGACTTACCCAAAGAAATTTGGTGGCAAATCAAAAAACCATTGAAACTATCAGAAATCCAAGATGCTTTCAAAAGTACAAAGCAACAAAGTATCTTCAAGTACTTACAAGACAACGGACCTCTGCAAAGCAAGTCAATGACACATATCGAATCAACAGCCTCCACGCAATGCCAAGCTCTGTTCAAAAAAGGCCATTTATTACAATCTGACTTATGCTTTGTTGATTCAGAACCTCCACCTGACCCAGATTTTGTATTGACAACCGATCAAGCCAAAGCAATTAATCATATCAGTGCCAATAATGGCTTTGAGTGTTTTTTACTAGATGGCATTACTGGTTCTGGCAAGACTGAAGTTTATATTCGCTTAGTTAAGCAACTGATGACACAAAACAAACAAGCTTTAGTGCTGGTTCCTGAGATTGGTTTAACCCCGCAGTTGTTTCACGAGTTTGCCAAACGTATTCATGGCCGTGTTGCGGTATTTCATTCTGGCTTAACTCCAGTTGCAAGAGCACGGGCATGGATAAAAGCCAAGTCTGGTGAAATTGATGTGATTGTTGCCACCCGTTCAGGAATCTTTACACCATTCACTGATCTTGGCATGATTATTGTCGATGAAGAACACGATTTAAGTTTTAAACAGCAAGAAGGTTTTCGTTATTCTGCCCGAGATTTGGCAGTTATGCGTGGGAAATTAGAAAACATTCCTGTCATATTAGGCTCGGCCACTCCCTCATTGGAATCCTTCAACAATGCCGTTAAAAGAAAATATCAATGGCTGAAACTCAGGGAACGCACCAATAAACAAGCATTGCCCAAAATCACAGTATTGGATGTTCGCTCACACACAATGCACAAAGGATTGTCCAAACAAGTATTGGTTCAAATTGATGAAGAAATCAAAAAAGGCAACCAAACTTTGGTCTTTTTAAACCGCCGTGGCTGGTCACCAAAACTCAGCTGCCAAGACTGCGGATGGGTTGCAGAATGTGATGAGTGCGATACCTATTTAACCTACCATAAACACATCAACCGATTGCGTTGCCACCATTGTGAACGCGTTTATGGTATTCCTGAATTTTGCACAGGATGCGGCTCCCAAAAGGTACAAAACATGGGTGTTGGTACAGAAAAAATTCACCATGGATTAATGGAACATTTAAAAGGTGTCAAAGTGATTCGGGTAGACAGAGATACCGTGAAAACGCCCAATCAATGGCAGCGAACCGTGGATGAAATCAAATCAGGCGAGCCTTGTGTGATGGTTGGCACACAAATGTTATCCAAGGGCCATGACTTTCCCAACCTGACATTGGTGGTGATAGTCAATGTCGATAACAGTTTTTTTTCCATAGATTTTCGCGCTACCGAACACTTATCGCAATTAATGATACAGGTCTCTGGTAGAGCAGGTCGAAAAGACAAGTTGGGCAAAGTCATTATCCAAAGCCAATGCCCACAACACGAATTTTTCAAGCTATTATTGGGAAAAAGTTATCAAGATTACGCTTTACACGAATTAACACAAAGGGCCGAAACAGGGTTTCCACCTGCCAGCTTCATGGCGATAATCCGTGGCCGCAGCAAAAACGAAAAAACCGTCAATGACTTCTTTGAAACCATACTCATCAATACCCGAGAGAATCCAACAGTCTGCATCATGGGCCCCATTCCCGCGCCCATGTACAAAAAAATGGGCCAATATCAAATGCAACTCATCTTCAATGGCAATGACCGCAAATCCCTACACACCAGTTTAAAACAAATCATAGAATTCCTGAGGAATAATAAAATATGCAATAATGTTATTTGGAGCTTGGATTTGGATCCTATTAATTTGAGTTAGGAGTTCTATTAGGGTTTTAAGTAACACAGAGGTTCACGGAGGAGGCACGGAGATTCACAGAGGTTTATTTTTATTTTTTAAAAGTTTCAATAATATTTTCAGCTCTAAAATAAATATTTATTCCACATTTGACAAATACATCTCCAACAGGGTCTTTATCCAATTTTAAGTGGTATATAAAATGAACCAGATGTTCTTTATTTAATTGTTCACCATTTTCTCATCTCTATTATTAAGCCTCTGTGAAGCTCCGTTTTACAAAAAACTCAAACAGAACCCTACAAAACCAAACCCTTATGAACACCAATTGGAATGGCATCCAACAATCATTTGGTGTATTTATTTGTAGGTTCTTGTAGATACTTTCTGCGGTATCATCTGCCCTATGTGAATATTTCACAACAACCTATCATCCCAAAAGTAGTTTTCGGTGCGAATAAGTTTTACGTTTTTATCAAAATCATGGTGCTTGGTATTGATGATATAATTGTGTTCTTGTTGGACAATGGCAGATGGGATTTTTAAAATAAGGCTAGTTTTATTTTGATACCATTGGCCGCCTATTTCTTGTAAATCTGCATAGGCTTGCATGGTATTCCATTTTTCTGGCAAGTCTTTACTTTTGATGCAATGAAGCAAATTATCATCATCGGCAACTGAAATAACCAAGATTTTATAGAGAACCGTTGGCTTAATCGCATTTCTATGCACCACAAGTTCTAGCGTTGATAGTGAGCGAGAAGAACTACAATAGAGCACATATTCACATTTTCTATTCCAACGATTGGCAGAGCCTGATGCTGTTAAATTTTTAGAGTATTCTTCGGTTGCGATTCTAAATAGTTCCATTTATTGTTCTCTTAAATATTGTCACCATATTCCATAGCGGTCAATCTTTCATCAACAAAACGGATACCTGTGATGGTTTGCAAAAAATCCACAGGTGCTTTGCCATCCAAATAGAAGTTTTCTGAAGTTAACCATTGCTTGAAATCTTGGCTTGTGCCGAATAATTTCTTGCCGTGTTTCATTAGTGACAACAAAGACAAAACATGTTCACGTAAACCAATATTGAGTTCTTGATTGGGTTTTTTATAGACTCGAAAGGTTTTGACATTGATATTTAACCAATGAGAAATTTCTTCATCATTAAACAACGAGGTGTCTTTTAAGGCTTGTAAATAGAAGCCATTAAAAGACGTATCCTGTAATTGCTGTAATAATTGGCTATCGTTGATACCAACTGGTATAGACTTTTCTAATTGTATTGCGTGCATACAAACACCTTAAAATGAACTCTTACACACCATCATAGGTAGGTTTACCTTTCAGCACAAGTAATATTGCCTGTTTTTTACAATATTTTCTAGAGTTTAGATTTAAATCCAATTAATTTGAGTTAGTGAAAATATTGCTGGTGGATAAGCCCGAATGGCACCTGTTTTAGAAGTAACTTGTTGAAATATATATAAATACTTGGCCAACTTAAAAGCAGGCTGTTAAATGAAAAGAACTCATATCGGGTAGTTGGCTTTACAGACTGTGAAAGTATTATGTGGCGAAAGAAAAATGAGTAGAAAATTTGCTAATTGAGGCGGAAAACGCCGTGACTAGCTTGCTAATTCCAAATTTTTCAACGAAAAGTAGCGGATTTTATACCATTTTTACTCGTCATCAGAATACTTTCACAGTCTGTTTAGTCAACAAATAAAACCGCAGGTTTTAAAACGTGTTGGCTAAAGCCAACTACCCGAATGTGTTATAAACAAACAATAAGTATTATAAAAAACTTCTTATTACTTACACCGTTAATCTTGCATAACACCCCATGATTCACAAATACCAGAACATTTCTTCACTAAATCAGATAAATCTTCTTGAATATTCATCACTAACTCATACGTTAACTCCCTATAAATGTGAAAAGTTATATAGCCATCATATTCACCCTCTGGTTCTATGTATTCAACATTTGTAAATATTTTTTGGAGATTTATGAATATTTCTTCAGGTGGTGGCCAATTTTCGAAGTCAACATTAAAGTCTATATTGTGTTTTATAGAAAAATCAAAATTTGACTCTTACATTCTTCTAAAAACATCTCCGTCTATTGTATCAGGCCAAATCATAAAATTTACAAAACCAAATCTTTAGGAACACCCTTAGGGATAGCATCCAATAAACGCTTGGTATAATTTCTTTGTGGATTTTTGTAGATATTTTCCGCGGTATCTAGTTCTACTATTTTTCCTTGGTTCATGACACCTACTCGGTCGGATATATAATTAACCACCGACAAATCATGCGAGATGAAGATATAGGTCAATCCCATGTCTTGTTGCAGGTCTTGCAATAGGTTTAATACTTGGGCTTGCACCGACACATCTAGTGCTGAGACTGATTCATCGCAAATGATGAACTCTGGTTCTACACCAATGGCACGGGCAATACAGATACGTTGACGTTGACCACCTGAAAATTCGTGTGGATAACGGTTTAAATGTTGTGGTTTTAAATCTACTTTTGCCATCAGTTCTTGAGCACGGGCAAATCGGTCTTTCTTGCTTTCACCAATTTTATGTATCGCCATAGGCTCGGTGATAATGTCACCAATGGTCATGCGTGGATTTAAGGATGAATAAGGATCTTGAAAGATAATTTGCATGCGTGAACGCATCTTGCGCATGGGCTCTTTACCCAACTCCATTAGATTAACACCATTATAAATCACATCACCACTGGTGGCTTTCTGCAATCTTAAAATGGTTCGGCCCAGTGTGGTCTTGCCACAACCAGACTCTCCAACCAAACCCAATGTTTCGCCTTTATGCACAACAAAACTGACATCATCTACGGCTTTAACATGGCTTTTGGTCAGTCCAAATAACCCCCCTTTGACTGGAAACCAAGTTTTGAGGTTTTTTACTTCTAGCAAAACAGGGTGTGAATCAATGTCCGACTTATCGGGTTTTATCATCGGCTCAAACTTTTCTGGCGGTACTTGTTTTTCCGTGCCATCTTCGTGCATATAGTCTGAAACAGTTAGCAATCTCTTGGGGTTTCCGTGCAGCATGGGTCTACAAGACATCAGTCCTTTGGTATAAGGATGTTCGGCGTTTTTAAATATGGTGTGAACTTGATTTTTTTCTACGATATTTGACCGATACATAACCACCACATCATCTGCCAAATCTGCAATTACGCCCAAGTCATGGGTAATAAATAGCATGCCCATGTGGTATTCTTGTTGTAAATTAAGCATCAATTCTAATACTTGTTTTTGAATGGTTACATCCAATGCTGTTGTCGGTTCGTCACATATCAACAAATCGGGTTCACAAGCAATAGCCATGGCTATCATGACTCGCTGTTTTTGCCCGCCTGACATTTCATGTGGATAGGCTCGAATTTTAGTTTTGGGGTCAGGAATACCCACTTGGTTTAGCAAATCAATAGAATAGTTCCACGCCTGTTTGCGGGTCATGCCTTTGTGAAGTCGCAAAACCTCAGAGATTTGTGAGCCAACTCTAAACACGGGATTCAGCGCTGTCATCGGTTCTTGAAAAATCATAGAAATGCGATTGCCCCGAATCTTGCGCATCTCTTTTTCAGTTTTGGCCAATAAATCATCGCCATTGAATAAGATTTTGCCACTTGTAATCATGCCCGGAGGCATGGGAATCAACCCCATAGCAGCCAAGGAAGTCACTGACTTGCCCGAACCCGATTCACCCACCAATCCAACCGTTTTGCCTTTGGGAATATCAAAGGAAACTTTGTTTACTGCGGTAATCAGTTCTTCTTGGGTTTTAAATTTGACCGTTAAGTCTTGAATGCTTAATAAAGGGGTTTCGTCTGTTGGTTGCATAGATAATTTTGTCCGCAGATATGGCAAGTGCGCGTTGAGGTTATTATAAAGTAATTAATTATAGGGCAATATTCTGCTGCTTGCAATTATGCCGCGCTAATTTTACATATAATGTCGCATACAATAAAGTAAAATCTAAGCAAGATGGTTTACCCAGCTTACAATTTTAACTGGGCAATAACGGCAATAACGGCAATAACGGCGGGCAGAAGCAGTTACCAATAACTTAGTTCAACTCAATTTTGGATTAAATAAAATTTTCACTGTATTGACATTATAAGGGTCTTGAAGTATCTTATGCCACTCAATTTATTCAGGAATACAACATGAAAGCTACAATCAGCCTTATCTTTTTATTTGTCAGTGGCTTATGCTCGGCAGAACTTTCCAACAAACTTGAATTGATTGATATTTTTAATCTAGAGTATGTTTCAGATCCACAAATATCTCCTGATGGAAAAAAGGTTGTCTACGTTAGAAACTACAAGGATATAATGACTGACAGAAACCTATCAAATTTATGGATAATTAATTATGATGGTTCTCACAATAGACCACTAACAACAGGTCTCCACAATGACAACTCTCCTGTCTGGTCACATGATGGCTCGAAATTACTGTATAAATCGAATGTTGATGGAAAAGTACGCATCTATTTGCGTTGGATGGATACTGGAGATGTGTCGATACTTACCAACACCCAAAAAAGCCCGGGCAACGCTGCTTGGTCAAAAGATGATAAGCATATCGCATTTACTCTGTTTGTTACTGCCGATGCTTCATCGATTATTCAATTACCAAAAAAACCAGAAGGGGCAAAATGGAACGAACCTCCTATCTATATTGATAAACTCAATTACCGTGCTGATGGCCAAGGATACATAAAAAGTGGTTTTCAACAAATATTCACCCTTCCTATTTCAGGTGGAACAGCCAGGCAAATTACTGATTCAGAGTACAATCATGGCAATCCAATTTGGTCTCATGATGGTCAATCGTTAATTTTTTCGGCCAATTTACACAAAGATGGCGAATATGACCCATTGAATAGTGAAATATATTCTGTCTCATTAGCCGATGGAAAAGTACAGGCATTAACCTCAAGACAAGGACCCGATACTTCTCCCCAATTATCTCCCAATGGCAAATATATTGCTTACTTAGGTTTCGATGATAAATATCTGGGCTATCAATTAAATCAATTATACTTGATGAACAGTGATGGTTCAAAAACCCATTTGATTTCAGGGGATTTTGCTAGAAGCATAGAAAACATCCATTGGAATCATGATAGCAAAGGACTTTATTTTCAATACACGGATAGAGGCAACACCAAGCTTAGCTATATCAATCTATCAGGTAAAACAACTAGTCTTACAAAAAACTTAGGTGGTTTATCGTTGGGTCGACCATACAACGCAGGCAGTTATAGTGTTTCAAACAATGGCAGATACGCCTATACCTATGGGAAAACAGACCACCCCGCCGAATTAAGCACTGGAAAGAATGGTAAAGACCAACGCTTAACATGGCTAAATCAAGATTTATTCAGTCATAAAAAACTGGGTAAAGTGGAAGAAATATGGTTTAAGTCATCTTTTGACCAGAGGGACATTCAAGCCTGGATTGTTAAACCCAATGATTTTGACTCGGCTAAAAAATACCCGCTAATTTTAGAAATTCATGGTGGCCCTTTTGCCAGTTACGGTTCAGTTTTTAGCGCAGAAATACAATTATTTGCAGCGGCAGGTTATGTGGTTTTATATATCAATCCTAGAGGAAGCACCAGTTATGGGCAAGAATTTGGCAATCTGATACACCACAATTATCCCGGCCAAGATTACGATGACTTAATGTCTGGCGTCGATGCTGTTATCAGTAAAGGATATGTTGATGAACAACAACTCTATGTCACCGGTGGCAGCGGAGGTGGCGTACTTAGTGCTTGGATAGTTGGAAAAACACAACGTTTTAAAGCCGCTGTTGTTGCCAAACCCGTGATTAACTGGACAAGTTTTGTCTTGCACGCCGACTCACCTGCCTATTTTAGTAAGTATTGGTTTGCAAAAAAACCTTGGGAAGATCCAGAGAGCTATCATGCCCGATCACCACTGTCATTGGTGGGAAATGTTACGACTCCAACCATGTTGTTAACGGGAGAACAAGACCTTAGAACTCCCATCTCAGAATCCGAACAATATTACACCGCCTTAAAGCTACAAAGAGTAGAAAGCGCCATGGTCAGAATCCCAGGAGCATCACACGGAATCGCAGCCAGGCCCAGTAATTTGATAGCCAAGGTTGCCGCAATTTTAGCCTGGTTTGAAAAACACAGCAAAGGGGCCAGCACTAATTAGTGTTCTAAATTGTAAGGTGGGTTCACCCACCATGGTTAATCGCAGACACCTAAATTTACCAGGGTTCTTACAATTACTTCGGCTTGCTTACGCACGCAAAACAACTATCCTGTCGTCTGGTCCCACTTTCTCGGGATTGGCTTCTAACTCATCTCAATCAAACCGAAATTTCTTAAATGCCAGATTGAGTGCTAGAAATGACAAAATAACCAAGGCACTTACCTGAAAGGTGATTTCTGACAAGTGTGCACCGAAATACATCAGCTTGTGTAAAATATCCATTACCCAGCCTGTGGGTAAAAAGCTGGCCAGTTTTTGCATCCATTCAGGGGTGATTTCAATCGGCCACCAACAGCCACCAAGTGCGGCTAACAACAATGAATAAACCATCGCTATTAAACTAACCTGCCCTTCGGATTTGGCAAAACTGCCCAACAATACCGCAAGTGCCGCATTAAAAGCAGCCCAAATCAATAACACCACAACAATGGCTAGAAGATGGTCACCCCAATGAATTTTAAATACCAACCAGCCCATTATCATGCCATAAACCAGTTGTAATATTGTGATAAACCATTTGCCCAGCCATTTTCCATAGACAATTTCTCTGCGTGTTAGTGGCGTCGCTGCTAATCTTTTTAAAACACCCGATTGACGCTCTAAAAACAAACTCACGCTGCCACTTGTTAAAGCAATCATCATGATAAACATCACCAAAATTCCAGGTACTGCTTGATTGAAGCCTGATGGAATATTTAATTTTTCTCCTGCACTGCTGATATCCAAATTAATGTTCTTGGGCAGATCATTCACTTCAGAAAAATTTATTTTTTGGGTTGTCTGGTTGATTTTTTTGAAGACTAGAATATCGCCTAATGTTTGATATATGGCTTTTTCAATAGAAAACTGATCCTTGTCATTGCCCAAACCGGTTGCTTTGCTGGAATACTTAATTTCAATTTGTTCATCTTTATCAATGCTTTGTTGCATATTTTCAGGCAACCACAATTGCCGTGTATAGTCTTTGAAATGGTATTTTCTTTTTTCTGAATCATTTACCTTGTTGAAGACCACAACATTGTAATTTTCTTGCTTTAGGCGATAAATAATTTGTTTGGCAAATTCATCGTTTGTACTCATGCCTTGGACACTTTCCCACACGGCAATATTGCTTGGGCCACTTGATCCTGCCAAACCGCCAGTTGTTGAACCAATAAACCCAAAAAACACCAAGGGCATAATAAACATCCAAACCAACAAGGATTTGTCTTTAAGTGAATAGAAAAAATCTTTTTTCGCGATGAACATTGTATTTTTCATTGTTCTTTTCATTGTGCTTGCCATTATAGTTTCCTCGCAAATTTCAGTAAAATCGACCTATTAATAAACCACATCATCAATATAAACACCACAGCAATAAGTGCTGGTGTAGTTAATACACTTAATGGGTTGTCATTTATAAACCAAGTATTGAAGCTTTGTAACAAATAGCCATTGGGCAGTTTTTCACCAACCACAACCATCCACTTGGGCATTGTTTCAAAGGGGAAAAAGCTACCGCCTAGCATCATCAAGGGAAACACCATGCCTTGGGTCACTAAATTTGAAGATTTTTCTGTAGGCAATAATAATGTTAAAAACAACATCATGCTCCACAACACCACTCCAGATAACATTAGCCAAACAACAATAACAAGAATCTTATCAAATTCAATGTTAAATAACAACAGGCCCAAAGAGCCTATTAATAACGCAATAAAGATAAAAATCAATGCTGCTGATAACATTTTACCCTTCATATAACTGTGTATACCCGCTGGAGATGACAACAGTCTTTTGATAATGCCTTTGGTTTTATCTTGCCAAAAATCTTGCGCCATACCCTGCGAAGAAAACAACAAGGCCATAAACATAATGCCGGGAAACATTAACACCATAAATGATTTTTTAGATGTTTCCTTTTCAACATCGGCTATTTTTTTAACGGCTTTTATCTGCGGGGGAAACAATTGTTTCTCTAAGCTATCAATAGTGCGCCTAATTTCAATACTCATCAATGCCAATTCAGCATCACTTATCCCATCCCCTGTTAATAATTTATTGAACTGCTGTAATTCCTTTGAAAACAATACTTGAATATAGTGCCCACCATCAGCAAGTGTACCTACCATGGTCTCAGCAATTTGCGGCAAAATGACTTGGCTGGGGTTTTTGACCAGTTTTATAGTTGTTGGCTTTTCGTCAATAAAATTTTGGGTGAAACCTTCTTCTATCTCCAACCAAACACTGGCGTCACCTTTGCCCATTATTTCTAATGCTTGTTGTTTGTCTACAGTTTTCACAATAAACATTTCGGCCAATGGCCCTTGATTAAAGCTGCTGACAAATAATTGCGATAAAAAGCTATCGTCATTGTCTGTTACCAACAAAGTCCCCACAGGCTTGGCATTGCCTGTTGGTCCTGAAATCAAGGAAAACAAAGCTGCCATCATCAGGGGCAGCACAAGCCACATCGCCAATTGCCATTTTTCGGTAAACAATTTATTTAAAGTGCTGGCAAACACCCTTAGAGTGAAATTTGATTTCATGTGGCATCTCGCAAGGCGCGGCCTGTTAACTTGATAAACAAACTTTCCAAATTCGCTTGTTGGATATTGACTTGATTGACCTTGCCTAACTTATTGGCAACTTCCAACACTTTGGTTAAACATTTTGATGCTTCAGGGATTAACAGTCGGATTTCATTGGCAGATAGTTCCAAAACCTCGGCACCCATACTTTCAAAAACTTGGGGGTGCTCTACATCTACATATTCTCCTACTAAAGTAATTAAATCCCTTTCTCCGACCTGTTCTCTTAATTGCTCCACAGTCCCTGCAGCAATGACTTTTCCTTTATCCATAATGACCAAATGATCACACAATCTTTCTGCTTCTTCCATATAATGCGTGGTATAAATAACCGCGGTCCCCGCCTCTTTAAGTTTTTGTGTTGCTTGCAATAAATGTTCGCGCGATTGTGGATCCACACCAACGGTAGGTTCGTCCAACAACAAAGCAGCAGGTTTATGCAATATACCACAGGCAAAATTCAATCGGCGTTTCATGCCACCACTGAATTGTTTAACTGGCTCTTTTTGCCTAGTTTCCAAGCCCACATCTTGCAATACTTCTTGAATACGGTTTTCTAGTTCACTGCCACCCAAACCATACGCTGAGCCCCAAAAAACCAAGTTCTCGTGTGCTGATATATCTTCATAAAGTGCCAGTTCTTGCGGGACAAGTCCCAGAGAACCCTTGGCTTTTATGGCATCAGTGGTAATATTAAATCCATTGATGTCCACTCGCCCATCAGATGCTGCTAGCAGCCCACTGATACAATTAATGGCGGTAGATTTACCTGCTCCATTTGGACCAAGCAAACCAAATATCTCCCCTGACTTAGCGGTAAAGTTGATGTTATCAACGGCTTTAAACTCTCCAAAGGACTTACTTAACTGGCTTACTTTAATCATATGTTTTTCTCTTTTGCTTTGCAAATAAACGAATTGTTTATCTTACTTGTTACAATTTATTTATTCAATATTACTCTATATAGGCTATGTTGTTCAATTTCAAATTCGTAAGATGCTATAATCATTTCGTGAATAACCTTTTAAGGAACCCTGAGACCATTGACGAATCGTAAAATCGACATCAATAAATCTTATAAAATAGGTTTATTTAGCTTAAAAACCGTATTTATGACCACCTTTCTAGGATTAGTTCTAGGGCTTTTGGGGCCATTTGGCAGTTATTCTCTGTCTTTAGTGCCAAGATTACTCTACTGGATTGTGGTGTTTAATCTGGGTTATTTTATTTATTATATTGCTCACAAAGTTACCCAAAACTTTCTTGTTGACAAACAAAACAATCGAAACAATAAAAATACGCAACGATTAATCCTATTTATCACACCGACCCTATTGGCAGCTATTCCTTTGTCTTATCTTGTGGCATTTACCACTCAACTTCTTTATGGTATTGATATTGGTCTAACATCATTGGCATTAACAGTGTTGCCACAAGTGCTGGTTTTAGGCTTGGCTATTGATTTCCTCATTGGATTAATCAACCCAGGGACTGACAAGAAAAAGCCAAATCATGTTGACATTGAAAAAGCGGGGCAAGCATTTATCAATCGAATACCGACAAAGCTGGGTAACGATTTGATTTGTTTGGTTATGGAGGATCATTATATGATTGTTTATACGCAAAAAGGCAATCACATGTTACTGATGCGCATGAAAGATGCATTAGTAGAACTTGAAGGATTTCATGGAATGCAAGTACACAGATCAAACTGGATTGCTATTGATCAAGTAAAATATGTCAACAAAACCCCAAGGAAAACAGTGCTAGTCATGACCAATGGAATTGAAATTTCAGTTTCTAGAAAATATTTGGCAACAATAAAAGAAGCCGGTCTGTCGTAGTTTTTATTACAAATACTCATTAGATGGCTTAGAATCACCACAATTAATGTAAATTATAGCTGACTCATGAAAATAATCAACTCTGTCTTATTACTCTTACTGCTGGTCATGCTGTGGACGCATTGGTTTGGGATTGGTGGTTCTGATGAACTAAGGGAAAAACAAATTTTATACACGCTTCAAATTGAAAAAAATAAAGAACTGCAAGCCCGCAATGAAAAACTCATTGCCGAAGTTGAAGACTTAAAAAAAGGCCTTGAAGCCATAGAAGAAAGAGCGCGCTCTGAAATGGGCATGATAAAAGAAGGCGAAACTTTTATTCAGGTTATAGAAAACAATCAGTCCCAGTAAATGCAAATAGTGCTATTTTAAAAAAACATCAACAGTAAGTCATTGATTCAATCGTTGGCATTCAAAGCGGTTAATTTGGGGTAAAAATCACTGCGTATATGGGTTCCACCCACCATGACGGTTGTGTTTTAAGGAATCAGCTGTTTGGCCACAAACTGTGCATAGTCTTC
This sequence comes from uncultured Alcanivoracaceae bacterium, assembly GCA_964564165.1. Taxonomy (GTDB): domain Bacteria; phylum Pseudomonadota; class Gammaproteobacteria; order Xanthomonadales; family Marinicellaceae; genus NORP309. The sequence goes on from CAZLZZ010000018.1 coordinate 17,218, forward strand.
GGCTTCAGTACTGCCTGGCAAAGCACCGTACAAAGTTTTTGCCATGTGTAAAAAACCCACATAGACTGAATAAGCCAATAATGATTGCGATTTTGCACGGGTACTGTCATAGCCCATTTCTTTGTAGGATTGCTGCAAGTGAGCCAGTCTTTCTAAGGTGATCTCTTTGAGTATTTTAGATATCAAGGCATGTGATCTATCTGCCAACAAAGTACTGTAAATCAGATGTGATTGAATGGGTTCCGCACTGAGCTTAAACCATGCCAACAAACGCTTCTTGGGGTTTTTAATCGGTAAAATATACTGCTCAATAAGTTTATTGTCATTGTCTCGCCAACGTTTTAAGGCTTGTTTCACTAAGTCCAAACGGTTGCTAAAGTGCCAATAAAAACTGCCCTTAGTTACACCCAAAGCACGAGCCAAGGGCTCCACAGCAACAGCACCCACACCTTGGTGAGCAATTACATTCAATGCTGCTTCTTGCCAATCTTCGGCAGTCAGTGATTTTTTTTTGGCAACTTCATTCATAGTTTGTTTATTTAACACCAGAAACAACAGGATTGAAAGGAAAACCGTGTTTTTTAATCTTATCCATACGCTGGCGTATTGACATCGCCTTTGTTTTCCACCATACTATGCCGTATGGTATTAATTCTTGGAAAAAAACTATGAACTTTATTGTCTTATTCAGCGCATTTTTAGTCGCTTCTTTTGCTTGCTCATACCTAAAAACGAACCTAAAAGTTTGGACAGGTATTGCTTCAGTTGTTATGGTACTAACCACCATCAACCTCACTACTGGCTGGTTTGCAGTCGGTATAGTTTGGGCAATTTATATCGCATTGGCGGTTATTTTGAATGTTAAAAGCATTCGCCAACAATTAATCACTGGCCCATTCTTAGGGTTTTATAAAAAAGCCTTGCCCAATCTTTCTGAAACAGAAAAAACCGCCCTAGAATCAGGAACGGTAAGCTGGGATGGTGAATTGTTCAGTGGTAAACCCAATTTTAAAAAATTGCACGACATCCCTGCGCCACAATTAACCACCGATGAACAAGATTTTATTGACGGCCCTGTTGCTGAATTGTGCAGTATGATTGACGAGTATGAAATCAACCACGTTAAAGGCGATATGCCAGAACACGTTTGGCAGTTTATTCGTGACAATGGTTTTATTGGCATGATTATTTCTAAAAAACACGGTGGCTTAGGATTTTCAGCACTGGGTCATTCAATGGTTTTACAAAAACTGGCATCAAGAAGTGTGGCAGTTGCAGCAACAGTGGCTGTGCCTAATTCATTAGGCCCTGCTGAATTATTGCACCAATATGGAACAGACGCTCAAAAAGAGCATTACTTACCACGTCTAGCTGAAGGCAAAGACATTCCCTGTTTCGCCTTAACTGGTCCAACAGCAGGCTCTGATGCGACCTCAATTCCAGATACAGGGGTGGTTTGTAAAAAAACATTTAAAGGCAAAAAACAACTGGGTGTACTGTTAAACTTCGATAAAAGATACATCACTTTAGCACCCGTTGCTACAGTTGTGGGATTGGCTTTTCAAATGTCTGATCCCGATGGTTTATTGGGCGAAGAAGAACATTTGGGCATTACCTTAGCGCTGGTTCCTAGCGACACCAAAGGCATGGACATAGGAAGAAGACACAATCCATTAGATGTGATGTTTATGAACGGGCCCATTCGAGGCAAAGATGTTTTTATTCCGATGAACTATTTGATAGGTGAAGAAAAAATGATCGGCAAGGGCTGGATGATGTTGGTTGAATGTTTATCTGTTGGACGTGCTATTTCATTGCCATCGTGTTCAACTGGTGGCGCAAAAATGGTGGCATTTGCTACTGGCGCGTATGCCCGTATTCGCAAACAATTCAATATGCCTATTGGTCGTTTTGAAGGCGTAGAAGAAAAGCTGTGTGAAATAGCGGGTCTTACTTATACCTGTGCAGCGACATCAACCATGACTGCCTTGGCAGTTGATCAAGGCGAGATTCCTGCCGTACCCTCAGCGATAGCGAAAATGCATACCACAGACATGTCGCGAACCATTATTTCACACGCAATGGACATTCACGGTGGCAAAGGCATCATCATGGGACCGAGAAATTATTTGGGCAAAGCTTGGCAAGGATTACCGATTTGGATTACCGTAGAAGGTGCGAATATATTGACCCGCAGCATGATTATCTTTGGACAAGGAGCGATTCGTTGCCATCCTTATGTGCTAAAAGAAATGGAAGCTGCTAGTATTGAAAACCAAGACGAACGCCTAGAAAAATTTGATGTATTGCTATTTAACCACATCGGTTACAGTTTCAGTAATGCCGTGCGTTCTTTCTTTATGGGGATAGGACTTTGGCGTTTAGAGCGTGCCCCACATGATAAATTCACCAAGAAATTTTATGCGAAAATTACCCGATACAGTGCTGCATTTGGTCTAGCTGCCGATGTTTCCATGCTGACATTGGGTGGTGCATTAAAACGCAAAGAAAAAACCTCCGCTCGTTTGGGCGATGTTTTAAGCCACTTGTACATGGCATCAGCCGTATTGAAAAGATACCGCGATCAAGGCTCCAATCATGCCGATCAAGCAATCGTTGCATGGGCTTTACATGAGCATTTTTACAAAATTGAACAAGCCTTTAAAATGTTAACTTACAACTTTCCAAGTAAAGTGGTTGGATTTATCCTACGCAGATTAGTTTTACCTTTGGGTACACACGAATTACCAGCAGGTGATAGACTGGGTCACAAGGCTGCCAGTTTAATCTTGAATCCGAATGAAACCAGAGCAAGATTAACCGATGGTATTGACAAAGATATCAGTAAAAACAATGTAGTCATGCAAATGAACGAAACCTTGAAAAAAGTCATTGATGCAGAACCCTTAGAACGCCGCATCTTAAAAGCCCTAAAAGCCGGTGAAATTGATGCTATCGCACCAGTTGATCAGTTACAACAAGCTCTAGATAAAGATATTATCGGCGAAAGTGAATTCAAAAAACTCACCACAGTACGCGCCGAAGTATCCGAAGTGATTGCTGTTGATGATTTCAGATTTGATGCTTTTGATCGAACAGCAAAAAAGCCAGCCAAGATTGCCAGAATTAAAGCGGCATAGGTTTAGTCACAGCTTGGAGTACAAATCCCCACAGTAGAATCTATTGTGGAGATTTTTTTGTGTTTAACTGTCAGGTTTTACAACGTTATTTTTCACCAACAGCATTTAAGCAATTTTAATTTTACGGGTATTAGACGGGCAAGTCCACCCTACAACTATTAATAAAACGACCAAAGCTAGCTTTCTAAATCCAGTAAACAGACCACTTTGGTTAGATGGAGGATGTATGGCAGAATAGATTATCGTAGTTTTAAGGTTTATCGAGACATAGCCAATTTAGGCTATGAAAAATTTGATGTGGCTGATTGTATTGAACAACTAATTGAGCCTGAATTTATTAAAAGTATTCAATACAATGATTCTAGTTGTGATGATGTATATATTTGTAAAAAGTGCCTATCAAAGAACGTTGAAATCCTGTTTGCTAATGAAACAATTAAATACAAAGGAAAAGATACCCCCTTCTCAATTGAGTATTCATTGTGTTCTAATTGTGCACATGAATTTGTTTCTTCAAAACAAATATAAACAATGATGCGCTTCTAAGAGATGATAAAAAAGTCATTGATGGTTTATTGACTTCTGATGAAATCAAAAAGGCACGAATTAAACTAAGTCTCACCCAGGAACAAGCTTCTTTGGTATTTGGCGGCGGAAAAAATGCTTTTTCAAAACATGAAAGAGCAGAAGTTTCTCAAAGCAAATCTATGGACAAATTGATTCGCGCCTGTTTACATCACCCCAATGCTTTTAAGGATTTATTGTCTGATGCTGGCATCAGTAATGATTAATAAAATTCGCGTTTCTATATCAGAATTTAGGCAATAGCTGAGCGAGATATGTTTTTGAATTTCTGAATGTGATAATGAGCTGTGTTATAATTTGCTTTTTTAGATTTAGAAAAGTATGAAAATAGTCAGTTGGAATGTCAATTCCTTAAAAGTTCGTTTAGAACATGTTCTTACTTGGTGCAAAGATAACCAGCCTGATGTGTTGGCGATTCAAGAGACCAAACTTACCGATGAGAATTTCCCCGAAGTAGAAATAAAGGCCGCTGGCTGGCATGTGGTTTATGCCGGACAACCTACGTACAATGGCGTGGCGATTATCAGTTCATCTCCTGCTACTGATGTGATTACTGATATTGAAGGATTGGATGATCCGCAACGGCGGATATTGGCAGCGACGGTTGATGATGTGCGGATTATTAACCTGTATGTGGTTAATGGCTCTGAACCTGATTCGCAAAAATATGAATACAAAATGCATTGGCTGGAGCAAGTAACCCGTTTTATTGAACAACAAGTTGAAGAATATGAAAATGTGGTGGTCTTGGGTGATTTCAATATTGCAACCGATGACCGTGACGTGTATGACCCTGTTTATTGGAAGGGAAAAATCCTTTGTACAGATAAAGAACGTGCCAAGCTTGAGGGGATTTTAGATTTGGGTTTTGATGACAGCTTTAGGTTGTTACACGATGATGCAGGACATTATTCTTGGTGGGATTACCGCATGGGTGGATTTCCAAGGAATCTGGGCTTGAGAATTGATTTAATATTAACCAATGAACCGATGAGCGAAATGCTCACATCGGCTTACATTGACAAACATCCCCGCAGTTGGGAACGTCCATCTGATCACACGCCTGTGATTGCCGAATTTGATTATTAGAGAAAAAAATGAAAAGAACCAAAACCCAATCATTGGAAACGGGACTTCAGTCCCGCTGCATAAATAAAACTGCGGGATTAAAATCCCGGTTCCTTATGTTGCTATTTTTATTATTTTTCTGTGCATCATTAAATGCCTTGATGCTAGAAGACTATCTGCCCAAAGATACCCGTTATGATATTTCTATCCCTACTCCAAAGGCAGTTACTGGATTAGAAGTAGGCGAAAGGCATTATCGGCATGATCAAATTGTTCATTATTTGAGTATTATTGCGTCTTCTTCAGCACGGGCCAGACTGGTTGATTATGGCTATTCGCATGAAGGTCGACGTTTGGTTTTGCTGTTTATCAGTTCTGATAGAAACATGGAAAACCTAAAGGACCTTGCTACCTATAAAGACATCTTACGTGTCTGGAATGGTTTTAGCGTACATGGCAATGAAGCCAGCGGAGCCAATGCCAGTGTATTGTATGCTTATCATCTTATCGCTGGGCATTCGGATAAAATTGACAAAATCCTCAATGAAACTCTGGTCATTATTGATCCAACTCTCAACCCTGATGGTTATGATAGATTTATCACCGATGTTAATTCCAATCGTGGCATGATAGACAATACCGATGAGAATGACAGTTCTCACAACGAACAAAGCCCTAACGGCAGAACCAACCATTATTGGTTTGACTTGAACCGTGATTGGTTATTGTTAACCCAGCCAGAATCCCGCGCTCGCATAAAACAGTTTCACCAATGGCAACCGCATGTTTTGGGTGATCACCATGAAATGGGCAGTGATAAAACCTTCTTTTTCCAACCAGGTGTACCTGAACGTGCCAACCCTTTGATACCAAAAAAGAACATAGAACTAACCCATATACTGGGTGGGTTTCATGCCAAAACATTGAGCGAAAAAGGCATGAGTTTCTATACCAAAGAAAGCTTTGATGATTTTTATCCTGGCAAAGGTTCAACCTACCCTGATTTGCATGGCAGTGTTGGCATTTTGTTTGAACAGTCTAGCGCCAAGGGTGGTGTCCTGCAAACCAAAGAAGGAATACGCAGCTTAAATGAAGGCATAGACAATCAATTTAGAACAGCTTTATCGACACTCGTAGGGGCATTTTCTATAAAAAAAGAACTGTTGGTCTATAAAGAAAATTTTTATGTAGATGCCTTAGAAAGTGCTGCCAAAGAAAATTTTAAAGGGTATATTTTGGACTTTAAAAACAACTTGGTCAATGCCAGAAAAATGGCGAAATACTTAGCAATTCACAACATAAAAGCAAGCATGCTAAGCAAGTCGCTCAATATTAACAAGCACAACTACCAGGCAAATACATCTCTATATATTCCGATAAACCAACCCCAGTACACCTTGATTAAATCATTGTTCAGCACCCAAACGAGCTTTACAGACAACACATTTTACGATGTTTCTGCTTGGAATATCGGAATGGCGTGGGCGATACCCTACGCAGAAGTTAAAGCCGAACCCAGCCTAAAAGACATTGAATGGCAGCCAGCACAAAATTCTTATGCTAAAAATGTTATCGCTTATGGGTTTAACTGGCACGATGGCAATGCCTCAGCTGCGTTGAATTATTTACAACAGCGCGATATTAAAACCAAAGTGGCCAGCAAAACATTCAGCATTAAAGCCAATGGCAAAACCATCCAGTTCAACCCCGGTGCGATTATTGTGCCTGTCACAGATGACAACCAAAACCAGTTGGCATCGGCTTTATCCAATATTTCAGAATTCTTTTATATCTCCAGCTATGCGCTTACCAGTGGACTCAATGATATCGGTGTGGATTTGGGTTCGCCTTCAATTACCACCCTTGAAGAACCTCATGTCTTGATGGTAATAGGCAAAGACATAAACGCCTACCAAGCCGGCAGTATATGGCACTTGTTTGACACCCAAGTGGGTTTACCATTAACCAAAATAAGCAAACTACAGTTAAAGAAAATTCAACTGCACGATTACAGTCACCTGATACTCCCCTCTGGCAAATACAAATCATTGTCTGCTGACGATGCCGACAAAATTAAAGCATGGGTCAAACAAGGTGGCAACCTAATCACTTTACAAAAATCGGCAATGTGGGCTGAAAAAAACATTCAGAAGTTTAAGAAACCTGATGAACAAGACAATAGCAATAGCAAGAAAAACAAAACCTATGGAGAGTTTAATAATGACAGAGCCAAAAACACCATTGGCGGTGCAATCATTTCTGCCTTGGCTGATTTAACCCATCCACTGGGATATGGCATGCAACAAACGACACAATATGCCTTGATTAAGGGCAATAGCCAACTAACACCATCAAAAAACCCATACTCCACACCTTTGCTGGCGCATAATAAAGCACTGGCAGCTGGATATATTTCCGATGATAAACTAGAAAAAATCAACAACAGCCCCTTAATTATTGCTCAAAGAATGGGCAAAGGCAGTATCATTAAATTTAACTTTAACCCAACTTTCAGAGGTTTTTGGTTAGGAACACAACAATGGTTAATCAACGCCGTGTATTTTTCTTCTTTAATAAAGAAAACAGAATTGAATTAAATTGAGAAAAAGAAAAAGCCAAACTGCGGTGTTTGGCTTTGAATTGAGGTAATTTTCATTTTTTATTATTATTTAACTTAATTTAAGTTAAGGACATTTTTAACTTGCAATAACAATAACATGCGACACTTTCTTAAAGCAAGTGATTAATTCAAATAAAAACAAATAATAGGCTAAAATCACAAAATGACACCAAACAGATTCAAAAAGATAAAAGAAGTTCTGTCTAAAAGACAAATGGACCTAACGGTGATATTGGACAATATTCACAAGCCACACAACTTCAATGCCATCGTCCGTACCTGTGATTCGGTAGGTATTCAAGACATACATTACATACCTGTTAGTGAAGGATACCGACAATTAAATTATTATGCCAAAGGCTCGCAAAAGTGGGTGGAGGCACATAAATATGATAATTTTTCAGACTGCGCCAACGCCTTTCAAGAAAAAGGCCATCAATTACTGGCTGCACATTTTTCAGACAAGGCCATTGATTATCGAGAAATTGATTACACCAAGCCTACAGCGATTGTTATGGGAACAGAGCTTAAAGGCATCAGTGATGAAACGGCAGAAATTGTTGACTACCACATCACAGTTCCCATGCAAGGCATGGTTGCCTCCCTGAATGTATCGGTTGCATCTGCAGTAATATTGTTTGAGGCACAAAAACAAAGACTAGAAGCTGGCATGTACAATACCCGTTCTATGCAAGATAAACGCTATGAAAAACTCTTGTTTGAATGGAGTTACCCCAGAATTGCTAGAATGTACCGCGAGAAAAATGAGCCTTATCCAGAACTTGATGAGGATGGATATTTTTGAAATTTACTAGAAATTAGTTATATTATTCAATTTGTTAGATTAAGATATAAAAAATGTCATATTTTGACATATAACTTTTGAACAAATAATACAGTGCTATAATGAAAAATAATAACGATTTTGAATCTATCCCTAAACATATTGACTTTTACTCAGAAAGACTGAAATTCCTTTGGGAACAGTATATTAAAATTATTCAGTTAGTACTTATATTATCTGGAGCTACAATTATTACAACTATTAATTTGACAATGACAAAGATGAGCAAGTTTAGTATAGCAATAAAAGAGCCAAATTTAGCAGTATACTCAATAGTACTAGCTAGTATAGCGGGGCTTTTAGCTTTAGGGTGGAGATTTGCAGCTCAAATACTTATGGAAAAGCAGATATTTGGAGATAAAGAAACCGCATTGAGATATTTCGAACTTACGAAAACTGATAAACCATGGGCGTTAAATATTTCAGCAAAAGGAACAAAAAGACTAGAACTCATACACTCAACATTAAAATTTACTTCTGGTCCACTTTTACTAATTTCTTGGATACCACTCATTATTTTTTTTCAAAAAAACATCATTTAAAAAATTATTAAAACATTTTCACATTTATTCAGAGAAATTCTATATGAGCAAAAATCATGATGCCTTTTTAAATTTCAAAGTTTTAACATATAACACAGGATTGTTGAGGATAAATCTACCATTTTATACGTTTGAATTTACCCAATATTTAGAGGAGCGTCTTTCTACAATACCTAAAGAAATAACAACACTAAATCCTGATATTGTGGCATTACAGGAGGTTTTTCTTAGTGAACATAAGAATATTTTAATTTCAAAATTAAAAAAAATATACCCCTTTTATTATTCTAATTTTAGTAAAAGACTACTCTGGTTAGGAGACGGACTACTTTTATTATCAAAGTTTCCAATTACAAATTCTTACTATTCTCATTTCAAGAAAGCTCCATTTTTAGAAAAAATTTTGGTGAAAAAAGGCTTTACTAAATCTACTATAATTATGCCAAACAAATTAAAATTGGGGATAATAAACACCCATACTACTGCAGGTGGCTTGTTTCATAAACCAGAGAGCTTAAAAGCCGAAAATTATCGGTTCTCTGAGCAAGAAGAAATTAAATATGCAGTAACTAATGACAAGTCTTTGCCCTACATAATATTAGGAGACTTTAATTGCAGTCCATCGGTATCAGCAATCAATTTTAAACATTTATTGAATCAAGGATGGGTAAGCACCTATGATTCGCTTCATTCAAAAAACAAAACATTATTAGACGAAAACAAATATCCCACATGGGAAATAGAAAACCCACTAAATACATCAAGCCCCCATTCTGAATCTCCAAATCAACGTATTGATCACATTTTTATGTCGAGAAAAGCCAATGAAATTTATGATGTAGTTGACTCAACAATCGTACTTAGAAACCCTATTGTTCACATTGATTGCCCTAATAACAAATCCAATCACACCCCCAAAATAACACCATCTGATCATTATGGCATACTCACGGAATTTTATTCTACACTTGAAAATCACTAAATATATTTATATAGAATATTGTGTTACTATTATCTTCCTACAAAATATTAAATTGAACAGTTTCATCTTCCAATTATTAGAAGAACGACAAGCCGTTTTCAAAAAATTGCAACCAACTATTCTTAAATCCAAAAGTAAAACACCAATATTGAAACGAAACTAGGCATTTATTAGTGATTGAATATGTGCAACAATATCGCCTTGTTTAATACGAATATTTTCCATCTCTTTGCGTGACTTGTATTCGACCTCACCTTCATCAAGTGAGCGATCACCAATGGTAATTTGATGAGGGATACCCAACAATTCAGCATCCGCAAACATCACGCCTGGGCGGATTTTCCTGTCATCAATCAGCACCTGGATGCCTAATTCCTTTAATTCATGGTACAAATCATTAGCCGCTTGTTTAACCCGTTCAGACTTTTTCATATTCATGGGCAAAATAACCACAGTAAAAGGTGCAATCTGTTGCGACCAAATAATGCCTTTTTCATCGTGATTTTGTTCAATGGCTGCTGCCACCAAACGCGAAACACCAATGCCATAGCAACCCATGGTCATGTGTTGAGATTTTCCTTGTTCATTTAAGACCACAGCATTCATAGACTGGGAGTAGGTATCGCCCAATTGGAAAATATGTCCAACTTCAATACCACGAGCAATCTTTATTTTGCCTTTGCCATCTGGGCTTGGGTCACCTGCTTTGGCATTGCGTAAATCAGCAACCTGATTATACTTGGCATCGCGATCCCAGTTAACACCGGTTAAATGCTTGTCATTTTGGTTGGCACCTGTAACAAAATCACTCATTATCACCACAGCTCTATCAACAATAATATGACAGTCCAAGTCTTTAACACCGATTGAACCCGCATCACACGCAGCGACTTTTTTTATCGCTTCATCGTCAAGCAAGGCAAAAGGCGATGCCACTTCAGGTAAGTTTTTGGCTTTGATTTCATTCAGTGCATGATCGCCACGCAACACCAATGCAACTGGAGCATCAACACCTTCTACCAACAAGGTTTTGATTAATTTCTTTGGCGAGACACTCAGAAAATCAGCAACCTCTGCAATAGATTTCTTGTGTGGTGTTTCTACTGTTGCTAATGATTCTTGTGGTTCTGGTCTTGGTTTGGTAGGTGCCAATACTTCACATTTTTCAACATTGGCAGCATAATCACTGCCTGATGAATAGGCAATGGCATCTTCACCAGAGTCTGCCAACACATGAAATTCATGCGATGCAGTTCCACCAATTTCTCCTGAATCGGCTTCAACGGCTCTAAAGGATAAACCAATGCGTTCAAAGATACGACAATATGCCTGATGGATTTTGGCATAGGTTTCTTTTAAACAGTCGCTTGATAAATGAAAAGAATAGGCATCTTTCATCAAAAATTCACGCGCACGCATAACGCCAAAGCGGGGACGTATCTCATCTCTGAATTTTGTTTGTATTTGATAAAAAGTAATCGGCAATTGTTTGTATGATTTTATTTCTTTGCGGGCAAAGTCTGTTATCACTTCTTCATGGGTTGGTCCAAAACAGAAATCACGACCAGCTCTGTCCTTTATTTTTAACAACAAATCACCATATTTATCCCAACGATTGGTTTCTTGCCACAATCCTGCGGGTTGAATGGTTGGCATAATCATTTCTAAACAACCTGCCTTGTCCATTTCTTCGCGCACTATTTTTTCAATATTGCGCAATACTTTTAAACCCAACGGTGTCCAATTGTATAATCCAGACCCTAAACGGCTTATCATACCGGTACGCATCATTAATCGATGGCTAATTATTTCAGCATCGGCTGGTGTTTCCTTGCGTGTTTGCAGGTGAAATTGTGTGGTTCTCACGGTTTTATATCCAGAGTTATATCAAAACGCTATGATAGCGGAATGTTTACATTTCTGCACCATTAAACCGACGTATTGTTAGATATTCTGTTAGTTTAGGCTCAAGTAAATTGGCATTGATGGCTATTCTATTTAAGCCTGAGTCTGGGGTTCCAACATAATGAGTCACACAACCACAAATTGGACAATGGTGAAAAGAAATATCTTTATCGCCCCACTCATAAGCTTTGCTTTCTTTTGTTTTGCTAACAATCTGCACTTCATCTGCTTTAAAGTACATCCATTTTGCTGCTAATCTTCTACAAATAGAACAATTACATTGGGTAATGGTCTCTTTCAATTCAGAAACTTGCAGTGTAATATTATTACAATGGCAGCTTGTCGTTATTTTCATTAAACACCCCAATAGTTAAAACCAATTAACATCAAATTATAGGCTAAATAAACATTTATCACAACCAGATGTAACATACACTGGTACTCTTACTATATTAGAGTTACTTCATATGATCCCACGAAGTTTAAAATAGAGTTTTTAGGTTTGAAACTACCCTTCTCTCCCTTGATATCTTGATGTAGTGTTTTATAGTTAAGTTAGCACATTCAAGTTTACACCAAGTGTTTCAAACCTAACTAACTCTTTTTTATCTCTTAATTTCTGAAAATATTCGACTGCCATATTAACATCTGCTAATATTTGATAGTCCAAGCCTTTGTCTTTTAATTGGCAGGACACATTTAGATTTGTGTTTTGTTAATCACATAACAAAAACAAATCCCCAATGAGACTGCTGCATATTTATGCTAAAGTCTATTGATAACTAATTTATTAATTATACCCCTTTGAGGATTATTATGAGCGCCCAAGATATATTTGCTTTGATCAAAGAGCATGAAATTGCCTTTGTAGATTTAAGATTCTGTGACACTTTAGGCAAAGAACAACATGTTTCTGTGCCTGTGAGTGCCGTTGATGAAGATTTATTCGAAGAAGGAAAAATGTTCGACGGATCATCTATTGCTGGATGGAAAGCGATTAACAATTCAGACATGGTTTTGATGCCTGATACAACAACTGCTTTTGTTGATCCTTTTACAGCTGCTGCCACATTGATTATTCGTTGTGATATTTTAGAGCCCAACACCATGCAGGGCTATAACCGAGATCCGCGTTCTTTGGCCAAACGAGCTGAGGCTTATTTAAACAATTCAGGCATAGCCGATACCGCTTTTTTTGGCCCTGAACCTGAATTCTTCATCTTTGACGGAGTTAGATGGAAGTGCGACATGAACAAAATGTCTTATGAAATCGATTCTCGCGAAGGTGCTTGGGATTCGTACAGCAGTACTGAAAACAACCACGGCCACAGACCTGGAGTCAAAGGGGGTTACTTCCCTGTACCTCCAGTTGATTCACTCAATGATGTTCGTGCAACTATTTGTACGGTTCTTGAAGAAATTGGCATTCCAGTTGAAGTTCATCATCACGAAGTAGCAACCGCTGGACAATGTGAAATTGGTGTTAAATACAATACCTTGTTAAAAAAGGCCGACGAAACCTTAATGACCAAATACGTGATTCATAACGTCGCTCACGAATACGGGCACACAGCAACCTTTATGCCAAAACCCATTGTTGGTGATAATGGCAGTGGTTTGCATGTCCATCAATCTTTAATGAAAGATGGCAAGAATATTTTCTCTGGTGAAAAATACGGTGGATTATCTGAAACCGCCCTTTATTATATAGGTGGAATTATTAAACATGCCAGAACCATTAATGCTTTTGCTAACGCATCGACCAATAGCTATAAACGCTTAGTTCCTGGGTTTGAAGCGCCAGTGATGTTGGCATATTCTGCGCAAAACCGTTCAGCATCTATCCGTATTCCCTTTGTTGCCAATCCCAAAGGCCGCAGAATAGAAGTGCGTTTTGGCGATTCGACAGGAAACCCTTATTTGATGTTTGCCTCTATGTTAATGGCTGGGCTTGATGGCATTAAAAATAAAATTCATCCAGGTGATGCCATGGATAAAGATTTGTACGATTTACCACCCGAAGAAGAAAAGGGCATCCCAACGGTGTGTCATTCTTTAGACCAAGCACTCGAAGCACTAGACAAGGATCGAGACTTCTTAAAAGCTGGTGGTGTGTTTGACGATGATTTAATCAATGCCTATATTGAACTTAAGATGGAAGAAGTCACGCGACTGCGCATGACCACCCATCCTATTGAATTCGACATGTATTATTCATTGTAAAGCCCGCAAGTTTAGACAACCAGAATATACCTTGTATGTCTTTGAAATATAAAGTTTTTTTGTGTTAAAATATTTAATAGTTCGAAATTCTTTACATTTTGAACCACCTTTCAATTGAAAATATGCATAACTAACTATAAGATAATCTTTCTGTAACTGCTCACCCACCGTCGTCATTCCCGCGAAGGCGGGAATCTATTGTCTTT
>CAZLZZ010000019.1:0-31330 GCA_964564165.1 uncultured Alcanivoracaceae bacterium
GTTCTTTGGGTATTCCACGCGAGCGCAAATAGTCCAAAGACAGTTTGTCCAATTCGCCTATTGTTGAACCATGCGCAGCAATCACATCATCGGTATTTATTTCCAACTCTGGGCGAGAATAGATTTTGGCATCATCGGATAACAAAATATTCTTCAAGCTTTGTGCAACATCACTGCCATCTGCACCAACACTGACTACAGCCTTGGCATTGGTTGCCACCTGCCCTTTGTGGGTTGCCAGTGAACGTTTAATCACTTCACTTTTACAGTTGCCAACCCTGTGATTAATTTGGATATTTTCTGATATATGACAACTATCATGAACAACATTTATTGATGCTGCTTTGAATGTGCTGTGTTCACCATTAAAATCAACATCTTGTATACTGTGTGACAAATAGGCATTGTTGTTGCTTGTGCTTTGTTCGATTGTGACGTTTTGGGCGCAATTAATTTTTGAATAATGAATCAACGCAGCTGTTTTTGCCAATAGCTTATGTGATTGAAGTTTCAATCTTGCATTATTTTGCGCATTAATAATCGCCACATGATTGATGCGACAATCGTAATCATAACTTTCGGTTAAATCTAATTGGGCATTCTCTCCGAGATTAATTACGGTACGAATATTTTCCCAATCTGCGGTTACTTGCTGGTATTGAATGTGTAATTTAAGTTGCGAATCAGCTGGGATAGATAACTCAAAACCTGAATTCAACATGGCCATATTCAGCTCAATAAACACACGTTCTTTGTCGGTTTTAATATCTTGCCAATTGTCTTGATTAACTTCGGTGAAATTAAGCATTGTTGTGTCTTTGGGTAGTTCACTGTTTATGGTAAAAACAAAATATTCATTGCCATCTGCAATATCAGTGACCTCTTCAAGACGTTCCAGCCTATTGACATCGGTGTATTTCCACAGTTCGGATTTACGCGTGGGTAATCCCGTGTCTTGAAATATTTTCAAAGCATCAACGCGCTTTTGTTGTAGCCACTCCGGTTCGTTTAACAGACCAGTCAGTTTGTCAAATGCCATATTAATTGGACCCTTAAACATAATTATTTTTCTAATCCATTTTCGAGCCAACCATAGCCAGTTTCTTCCAATTCTATTGCCAATGACTTATCGCCAGAACGCACAATTTTTCCATCGGCTAATACATGTACAAAATCAGGCACAATATGATCCAACAATCTTTGATAGTGAGTGATCACAATAAATGAACGCTCATCGTTGCGCAATTGATTAACACCATCTGCAACAATTTTTAACGCATCGATATCCAAACCTGAGTCAGTTTCATCAAGAATGGCCAATTTTGGCTCCAAGATACTCATCTGGAATATTTCATTGCGTTTTTTTTCACCACCTGAAAAGCCTTCATTAACAGGGCGGCGCAATAAATCATCGCGCATACTCATCATCTTAATTTTTTCGCGCACCATCTTTAAAAAGACAGAAGAATTAATCTCAGGTTCGCCACGGTATTTTCGTTGTGCATTTAAAGCAGCGCGCAAGAAATACATGTTGTTTACACCCGGAATTTCTACCGGATATTGAAATGCCAAGAATATGCCAACAGCAGCTCGTTCTTCAACTTCTAAACCCAGCAGATCTTTGCCCAAGAAATCTACCGAACCTTCGGTGACTTCAACTTTATCCATACCCGCAAGTACATTACCCAATGTTGATTTGCCTGCGCCATTCGGGCCCATTATGGCATGCACTTCCCCGGGTTTAATATCTAAACTAAGCCCTTTTAGTATTTTATTATCGCCGACTTGTGCATGTATATTGTTGATTTTAAGCATAGTTTTCTCAGTTGTTCGTTTCCTTATTTCGAGTTGTTATCTTCTTTGGTTAAATAGCTTGGTTAGATAGTTTTACCATCAAAAACTCCAAGGCATTTTGAGTTCTATTGATACTTTCTTGCTTGCCCAAAACACGCATTATTTCATCATTGGCAGGGCCTGATGATTGTCCAGTTAAAGCCACTCGCAAGGGTTGCCCTACTTTACCAAACCCGACTTCTAACTCATTAACGGTATTTTCTATCAAGTCGTGTAGATTTTCATTGTCCCAATCTGCAACATCTGTCATTTTTTTAATTAATGTTTCAAAAGGCAAAACTGCCGATTGTTTAAAGACTTTTTTCACCGCTTTTTCATCGTATTGGCCAATATCGCTGAATAAAAACAAAGCAGAGTCTGCCATTTCATTGATGGTTACCGCACGAGATTTAAACATCTCTACAACTTTGCTTAAATCTATGGACAGCGGAACATCAATTTTCAATACGTTTAAACGCTTTTTCAACAAATCAGATAAACGCGATGAATCGGCTTGTTGAATATACTGTTGATTTATCCAATTCAGTTTTGAGGTATTAAATGCTGAAGGCGCTTTGTTAACTTTCTTCAAATCAAACAGTGCGATCATTTCTTCTTTGCTGAACAACTCTTTATCATCATGCGACCAACCCAAACGCACCAGATAATTCAATACCGCTTCGGGCAAATAACCATCATTGGCATATTCCATGACACTCACCGCGCCATGACGCTTGGATAAACGGGCTCCATCATCGCCTAATATCATGGGCAAATGGGCAAATTCTGGCAACTTTGCTCCCAATGCTAGGTAGATATTAATTTGTCTAGGGGTATTATTGATATGATCATCGCCACGAATAACATGGGAAATATTCATATCAATATCATCAATCACCACTGTAAAATTGTAAGTAGGCGTTCCATCAGGGCGGGCAATAATTAAATCATCTAACTCTTTGTTTGATGTGGTAATGACACCGCGCACATAATCATCAAAAGTCACCTCCCCATCTTGTGGGTTCTTAAAACGCACCACTGCCTCATCAGAATCCGATAAGCCAAGTTCACGACATTTACCATCATACCGAGGTTTACCACCTGCTTTCATCTGTGCTTCGCGCATTTCATCCAAGCGTTGTTTACTGCAAGTGCAATAATACGCTTTGCCCTCATCCAATAATTGTAGTACTTTTACTTTGTACTGTGGAAATCTTTGGGTTTGGAAATAAACCTCTCCATCGTTTTCAAGGCCCAACCATTCCATGCCTTCATAAATAGCATCAACCGATGCCTGTGTCGAACGCTCTGAATCGGTATCTTCAATCCTTAAAATGAACTGGCCATTGTTGGCACGGGCAAAAAGGTAAGAAAAAAGCGCTGTACGTGCACCTCCTACATGCAAAAAGCCTGTTGGGCTGGGGGCAAATCGAGTTATTACTGTCATCTATATCAATCTATTAATATTTAATGGTAGCATAATACCAAAACCCTGTATAAAAAGCATGAATGATGAAATTTGCAGGCCTAATTAATCACATTTTTTCAATTGACCTTTGCATAATATCCATGAAAGGGTAAAATCTGCACTCATTAAAATAGCGTTGAACATAATGAGTGATTCAAAAACCGGTTTAAGTTACAAAGACGCAGGCGTCGATATAGATGCAGGCAACGAATTGATTGAAAAAATCAAACCCATTGTCAAAACCACAACCCGACCTGGAGTAATGGGCAGTATCGGTGGCTTTGGCGGTTTATTTGATTTATCACAACTGAATTACAACAATCCTGTTTTGGTTTCTGGCACCGATGGTGTAGGCACCAAATTAAAATTAGCCAATAAAATGAAAGACCATTCTACCATTGGCATAGATTTGGTCGCTATGTGTGTCAACGATATCATCGTACTAGGTGCTGAACCTCTTTTCTTTTTAGATTATTATGCATGTGGCCAGCTAAATATCGATGAAGCCGCCGCAGTAATTGGTGGTATTGCCGAGGGTTGTAAACAAGCAGGTTGTGCGCTAATCGGTGGTGAAACTGCAGAAATGCCAGGCATGTACAGCAAAGGCGATTACGATTTGGCTGGTTTTGTGGTTGGAGCTGTGGAAAAAGATTCCGCATTAACGGGCAAAGATATCCAAGCAGACAATGTTATTATCGGATTAGCATCCTCTGGGCCTCATTCAAACGGCTATTCTCTGATTCGACAAATACTTGAAGTCAACAACACCGATTTAAGTGAAATACTTGGTGAACGGACTATTGGAGAACAACTGCTACAACCAACACAAATTTACGTTAAACCATTATTGGACTTGCTTGACTCTGCAGTTGACGTCAAAGGCATCGCGCACATCACTGGTGGTGGCTTAATGGAAAACATCTCACGGGTTATTCCAGATGGCTTGGCAATTACCATAGATTTATCCAGCTGGGACTGTGTGGATATATTCACTTGGCTACAAGAAAAAGGCGGCTTGTCAGACACCGAGATGTTGCGCACCTTTAATTGCGGCATTGGCATGGTGGTAATCGTCAACCAAGATGACAGCAATGACTGCCAAGAATTCATCAAACAATCTGGATTAAAATGTTGGGAAATAGGCAAAGTCAGAGCGTCAGTTGCCAACAAAGAAGATGTCGAGTTTGTTTAAAATAGCCGTTTTTATTTCGGGCACTGGCAGCAATTTACAGTCTATTATTGAAAAGCAGGCAAAATATCCTTATCAAGTCAGCTTGGTTGTCTGCAATAATGAACAAGCAAAAGGACTAGACATTGCCAGCACTTATGATATTCCGACTTTTATCTTTAAGTGGGACAAAGATGACATCAATTTAACAAAAATTCACAATCTCATCAGGCAAGCCAACTGTCAACTGATTGTATTGGCAGGGTTCATGAAAATACTGCCCAAAGGCTTTATTGAATCTTTCAAGAACCAAATCATCAATATTCATCCCTCATTATTGCCAAAATACCCTGGTCTACATACACACCAACAGGTTTTAGACAATGGTGATAAAGTTCATGGAGCGACCGTACACTATGTCAATGCGCAATTAGATTCAGGGAAAATCATCTCTCAAAGTAAGATAAAAATTCTGAAGAATGACAACAAAGACACCTTGGCAACTAGATTATTATTCAGGGAACATTCACTTTTGCCGCATACAATAAGCTTTATTGCTCAAAATCGTGTAAAATGGCGCGGAAATGAGTTGTATTTTGACCACAAAATATTAACCCAACCGATTGAACTGAATGATTAAAATTTTATTAATATTAACACTAACAACTACCCATGCTTTGGCTCTGGATTTATTCAAAGCCGACTATACGGTATTTAAAGATGGCAAACAAATTGGCAAAAGCAGCATGCAATTGACCAAAGATAAATCATTTTTCACCATTGCCGACAAGACCAATGGCACCCACGGCATGGCTTCATTGTTGGGTTTCAAACGTTCAGAATCCACGGTGTTTACCGAAAAAGATGGGGTGTTAATCCCAGAATCCTATCAAATGAAACAAAAAGTAGCCTTCAATAAACAGGCCTCAGAATATAAAATAGATCGTCAAATAGATCGCGACAAGCAGCAAGTAGCTGGCAGTTACAAAGGAGATGACTGGCAATTGGACACAATAGATAGTTTTTTAACACCCAACTTGGTTTCATTGAAACTATTCAATGACATTTGTGCAGGAAACAAAAACGATTTAACTTATCAAGTCCTTAAAAAAGGCAAACTTAAAACCTATAACTTCACAGTCACTTCGAAACAAGACAATATCCTAGAAGTGGACAAAATTCACTCAAATCCCTCAACAATCACCAAAATGTGGCTAGACACCAATAAACAATGCTTACCCATTCGCACCTATCATATCCAAGAAGGTGAAGACAGCTTAGAAACTAAGCTGGTGCAATTAGAGATTGAGAAGTAGAGATTGAAAGTTGAAAACTATATGTCCGCTGTTATTAGCTGTCAGGTTTCACAACAGGTTGCCGCGGTCGTTCCTCCCTCGCAATGACGCGAGTTTTGAATCATAACTTACTGTTATTGGCATGCATTGTGGCAGATTAAGTGAGTCTTCAAGCGTGCCAGCCACTTGCATGAGTATCCAAGCCACTACGGCATAGATCCCTGCAATTCTGATAACGTTTTTTCTTTTTAATTCTTTAAATAAGCTCATTTAGTTTATCCTGATAATTCATCGAAACCACTGTCATTGCGAGGAGCTTGCGAAGTGGCAACCTCATAACGCTGCCGTGACCCTGAATAGATTGTCTTTCCGCTCCTGCTCCAAGCCCTTCGGATCGCTTCGCATGGCAAAACGGCTGTCCTGCCGTTTGGTGTCCACGGTTGCTCCTGCCTCGCAATGACGGGAAATTTAAATTCAACCTTCACATTCAAACTCATTTATCGTCCTCATTTTGATTGTGTTTTTCTAATCGTGCTCGTGCATCAGCCATTAATTGATCGGCTTGTGCTTTGAGTTTTAAAAACTCTGGTGATTGCATGATAGTATGAAAAATTGGATCCTGGTAAAGTTCAAACCAAGTAGTGTTAATTCTATATGGATTTAATAGACTGTCTTCAAAAAGGTTTAAAAATTCTTTATCTTTTCCTTGCAAACTGTATATTTTCATTAAAGATCGTCTGTTTTGTATTTCTGATTTTTCTTCTTCGTTATAACTGGCAAATAGAAGATCTAATAATTGTGTGGCTTTTTCTGGTTGTGCTGACTGCTGATATACCCATACAAGATTTATTGCCATCGGTTTATTGTCATCGGTTAATACCGGAGGTTGTATAAACAATTCAGGAAAATCGCCTTCAATTTCTGTAAGTACTTTTTTATGCTGACCTGCTTCGATGTCTATTACTTGTAGTTGCCACTTAAAGGCCATGGAATTTTGATTTTCCTGTAGTATTAACTCTCTGTATTTGCGGAGTTTTTGTCTATTCTTTTGGAAATAAGCAACTCTACCTTGCAAGAAAAATCCGAATTTATTTTTTGGTGCCAATTCATGTAATTGATTAAGTGTTTTTACAGCAGACTCTTCATCACCCATCTCCAAATAGCTTATTATTATATTTGTATAAGCTCTAATAAATTTTGGATTATTTTTCAAAACATTTTTACTCATAACAACTGCTTTATCTAACTGATGGGTATATAGTAAATAATGAACAGATAAAGTCATGAGAAAAACGGGATTATTAGGCGCTAACTTAATTGTTTTTAAAGCTTGCTCCAGCGACTTTTCTGTTTCGCCCAACAATCCATAAACTAGTGCTATATTGCTACTAGTAATAGCAGATAACGGGTCTAATTGTGCCGCTTTTTTAAACATTAACAATGATTGTTTGTACTTTCCATTCTTTCTCAATAGATAACCATATTTGTGATATAAAGTCGCATAACTGGGGGTCAATTCCATGGCCTTATCGAACTCATATTTTGCTCCATCATAATCCCCTTGCAAGCTCTTTAATGAACCTAGTGCCGTATAAGCTTCTCCTAATTTATTGTTAATTTTTAAAGCTTGATTAAGTGGCTTCATTGCTTTTTCTAACGCCTTTTTCAAATCTGCTCCAGTATATCCAGGTTGCAACATATAGGAATCAGCTAAGCCAACGTAAGCTAAAGCGAATTTTGAATCTAATTCTATCGCCTTTTGAAATAATTCGATTGACTCTTCCAAGGCTTTTACTTGTCGAGTTTCCATTCTTTTTTTCCCCAATAGATAGGCCTCATAGGCTTCCAAGTTTTGCGTAGGTCTGGTGGATAAGATATCTTGTTCTTGTGGGGTTAATTGTGCTTTTAGTGCTTTGGCTATTTCTTCGGCAATTTCGGTTTGGATTTCAAAGATATTGTCCATATTTAACTCACGGTCATAAATCTGCGCCCATAAATGGTCATCGGTTTTGACATCTATTAATTGCACATTGATCCTTACTCGATTGCCTGCCCGTTGTACGCCACCTTCTAGTACGGTTGCGACATTTAGTTCTTTGCCAATTTGCCCGATTGTTTTGGTGGTTTGTCTGTATTGCATTACCGATGTACGTGAAATAGTTTTTATGGCGCCAATTTTGGAAATTGATGTCAATAAATCATCGTGAATGCCATCAGTGAAGTAAGCATCATTGGGATCTGGACTGCGGTTTTCGAATGGTAGGACTGCTATGGATTTGTTGTTTGTTTGTAAATCGAGTGACTGGGTTCCCGCCTTCGCGGGAATGACGGGAATTTTTCCTACAACCACCACATCATTCACATTTTCAATCACCCCGCGGGAATCCATGTCTGTTGGACTCATTTGTTGCCAAGTAAACATCCCTGCTACTGCCAATGCTGCAACAATGGTTACATAATCTAGTTTTTTGGCCGTTACATTTGTAATAGAATCATCGTCTTTAATGTCTTTTTCTTTTTTTATGCCTTCGGGCGTGAGTTCGTAAACCCATGCGATGATTAAGGCAATTGGAAAGCCAATCAACATCACTGTTACTATCATGGTATCAAACCAGTCTGGCATGTGCAGAGCGCTTTCTAATGTGGCTGAAACTTGGGCCAACAACCATCCGATGATTAAATAAGCAATAGCTACGCGGATTACATTGCGGCGTTTTAGTTCTTTGAATAAACTCATGTTGTTTGTCCCGTTAATTGGTCATTGTTTCTGTCTAAAACTCCGTCGCAATGACAGGAGTATTTAACCCCACTCTCGGACGCGGGGCTTTAGCCTCGCCATGCATAATTGTAAGGCGGGGCTGAAGCCCCGATTCCGTTGGCTTTCTAGTTGCTTTGCAATCAATCACAGGGTTTGTCCTTGTTCTCTATCTTTGGCTTCAAGTTTGGCTAAATTTTTACGTTGTTGGGCTAAATTTTCCATCAATTTTTTATGCGCTTGGATATACTCGGGTTGTTTTTTGACTTCTTTTAAATAAGGCTTTGATTGAATAGCCCACCAAAATATATATTTCCCATCTGAGATAAGTGAGTTATAAGCCTTTGCTGCTTCTTTGGGTTTATTTGTTATTGCTTTAAAAAGCATGTTGCTCCAACGAATATCTTGTTGTGGCATAACTAGCAAAGTATTTTGGATTTGTGCCATCAAGGATTCAGCTTTTTGTTTCTTTTTTAGCTTATCAAATATCCAAACTAGATCCATTGCAGAATGTAAGTTATAAGTGTTTACTGATAACTTACCGCTTTCTTTATTATTACCGAGCATAGATATTAATAAATTTTCAGCCTTTTGATAGTCACCAGTCAAAATTAACGAGTAATAATAGAGTTCTTGCCCAGATATTTTCCTTTTATCTTGCTGATACAATTGTTTCGCCTCTAAGAAGAATTCATTCAATTGATCTTTCGCTAAATATAAGAAGGCTTGCAACATATTTATATTATAATTATTTGGGAAATGAATTTTTATCTGGGAAAAAACAACCTCTGCCGCATCAATATCTCCCAAATCCAAATAAATCATAACTAATTTAATGCGATGTCTGATATTACCTTTATCAATTTCAATGGCCTTTTTTTGCCAATTAATGGCTTGGCCAAACTCCCCAGTTAATCTATATATTCCAGCTATTCCCTCATTACTGTCTGAATATTTAGGAGCTAATTCAATTACCCGTTGAAATTGTGCCAATGCATCTTGATTTCGTCCAAGTCTTTCTAATGACCACCCTACATTAGTTTGTATAACTGGAGACAGAGGATCAAGTTCTGCAGCCTTGCGGCTTAATATCAAAGCCTCCTCATAACGACCAAAATTATTTCTTAACAACCTACCATACCAATGATAGGTGGTCGCATAATTGGGATTTAATGTGATTGAATATTTATAACTATGTTCCGCTTCATTTATCTTTCCTTTTCTGTGTAAGAATCCAGCTTTTGATGTGTGCACTTCTGCTAACAAGGGATCAATTTCCAATGCTTTTGCAATTAATGGCTCACTTCTAGAAAACATTTCTTGTAGAGATAAATCACTATACTCGTTTAACAATGATATTGTATCGGCTTGACCAATATAAGCTAATGCGTAATTAGAATCTAAATCAGAGGCTTTTTGAAATAACTCAAGTGCTTGTTTCAAATCTTTGCTATTGCGGTTGAGCATCCTTTGACGACCTGCAAGATAAGCACTATAAGCATCTAAATTATCTGTGGCTTGTTTCATCAAGCTTTGTTGTTCGTGTGGTAAAAGTTGTGTTTTAAGTGCTTCCGCTATTTTTTTCGATATTTCAGTTTGGATTTTGAAAATATTATTGGCTGTTAATTCTCTATCAAAAATTTCTGCCCAGATATATTCATCGGTTTGGGCATCAATCAATTGCACATTGATGCGAATTTGGTTGCCTGATTTTTGTACGCCCCCTTCAAGGATATGCGCCACACCTAATTCTTTGGCTATTTCACCAATCGATTTTTGTGTGTCTTTGTAACGCAGAACTGATGTGCGAGAAATCACTTTTAAAGCCGATATTTTAGAAACATGGGAAAGTAAATCATCGTGCAAGCCTACGGTTATGGGTTCACTTTCTGGGTTATTTGCCATGTTGGTAAAAGGTAGGACGGCTATGGATTTGTTGTTGGGCAATGTTTCTATTGGGTTTTCTGGTTTACTGGATGAGGTTCCTGCCTGCACAGGAATGATGGGATTTTTTTCTGTAATTATTTTGCCATTCTCGCGAACGAGGGAATCCAGTTCTTTTGGACTCATCTGCTGCCAAGCAAACATCCCAGCCACTGCAATGGCTGCAACTATAGTAATGTAATCTAGCTTTTTACCCGTATGTGATGTTATTGAACCATCAGATTGGATGTCTTTTTCTTTTTTAATACCATCTGGTGTGAGTTCATAAATCCAGGCGATAATCAAGGCGATTGGAAAGCCAATCAACATTAATGTAACCACTAATGTATCAAACCAAGGCGGTAAATTTAGCGCATCTTCAAGCGTGGTTGAAATTTGTGCCAATAGCCAACCAATGATTAGATAAGCGGCTGCTACACGGATGACATTGCGGCGTTTTAGTTCTTTAAATAAACTCATGTTGTTTTTCCGGTTATTGCTTGTTGTTTTATTCTTGCCAATCTACCAATCGCAATCCTGAGATACGTGAAAACTCCTTGGTGTTATTAGTAACTAGGATAACGTCAAAAGCCTTGGCAATAGATGCAATCAGTAAATCATTGGGGCCAATGGGTTGTCCCTGCCTGCTTAAATCTGCCCTTATTTTACCGTATTCCTCTGCTGATGTGTCATCAAATGGCAAGCTATTTAATGGTGCAAAAAAACGATTGAGTAGTTGCAAGTTATCTTCTACTTTACTGCTATTTCGTGCGCCATATAGTAATTCAGCTTTCACCACACCACACAAAGTTATTTGTGCGGGAGTTGCCTTTTTGAATTCGTCTATGATTTGTGGTTTTGTTCCATTCAATAAATGAATACAAACATTGGTATCGAGTAAAAACATCAGTTAAATGACTCTCTTTGTTCAAAAGACAATCCCTCGGGTCGTTCTAATGCTTCGCCTTGCCATTTTCCAAACAGATTAAAATAGCCATCAGGCCATTCGTTATCCACTTCTCTTTTCGCTAATTTTGCGATATATTTAGAAAGGGACAAGTGTTCTTTTTTTGCTTTATCCTTTAGTTTTTCTGCCAGTGAATCTGGAATATAGAAATGTAACTGAGCCATTTTAACCTCTTTAGAATATATGTGCTATATGTGCATAATAACTTTACCGATGATTTTTTTCAAGTTAAATGACCCTTGTGAGTGTGCTTAGTGCTCTATTGGGCATTGCGGCAAAGTCAGGAGATTGCCACGGTCGTTCCTCCCTCACAATGACGGGAGTTTTAAAGTTTTCTATCGGAACCGCGACTTTAGTCGCGCCAAGTTTGATTAGCTGGCAGGGCTGAAGCCCCGATTCCGTTTGATTTTGGGTTATACCCAAACCCCGATATAGAAAACACGATTATAGCGCAACCCCTTGGCACGTCTAGCAAATCCAAAAAATGCCTAACCACCAATGAGGTGACAACGTATTTTTTAGATTCACTATACGCACCAAGTGATTGCACTCTATTTCGCGTTTCTATATCGGGATTTGGACTATACATAATTAATGCGAAAAACTTTCATCTAGATCACCAAGTAAGCCTAAGCCTCTTTGCTTGTTGCCCTTAAAGGCCAAGGCTTTAAATCTTACTTCACTATCAAATTCGGCAATTGCCTGGGTTGATAGCTCTTCCAATAACTTGTTGACGCTAATTTTTTTGTGTTGAGCCAGTGCTTTTAACCTTCTGTGCTTATCATCTGGCATTCTTAGAGATAATGTTGCCATTTTACTCACCTTTTAATAATGTTTCTGGAGTGACTATTTTTAATTCTGGAAAATTTAATTCAGAATTTTTGAAGTCGCGTACATTGTTGGTAATAATTGTTGAAGCATTTCCTGCTATTGCCAATTCAATTAAAAAATTATCACCTTCATCCACTAAATTTGGTCGCCATAAGTAATAGATAGCTACCCATTGAGTTCTGTTATAAAAAGCATTGAGTAGTTCTTGAATTTCCATTGAATTCAATGGACACAATTCAATAATTTTCGTTCTTTTCGATACATCTTGGTATTCCGAGAACAATGCATTGCTGATAATTGGATTTAATTGACCGTTTATACACCTTCTTATCACTTCACGACTGGGTCCTTTTTTACCGATTAATGCACTTATGATTATGCTTGTATCTATGACCACTCTAGTTTCCATGTGTTTATGGTAGCATATATGCCATCATTGTTAAATAATTTATCGGTTATCAATTGACTAATTTATTTTTTAAATCTATTCACTGCGAACATCCACCCGTCAAGCTGAGGTAAACTGCGCGTGACAATCTTTTGGGTTAGTGCCAGTTTCAACAGATTACCGCTTCGCGGGAACTCCTCGCAATGACGGGGTGTTAAATTTAACCATCGTATTTGGGTTGGTTTTGGGAGGGAATATCGGGTTGAGTTATTGTCATCAATATGTTTTTGGAACTTGAATAGCTTGTAAAAGTCCAATACTGGCATTTTCTAATAAATCTAACACCAATTCAAAGCCTTGATCGCCTCCGTAATAAGGATCAGGGACTTCGGTGTATTTTGATGATGGGGCAAAACTCATCATTTTGTGAATTTTGTTTTGATGTTGTTTGGGACAGATCATGCGTACATTCATGTGGTTGTCATTGTCCATAACCACGATGTAATCAAAGTCTTCAAAATCGGCTTGAGAGATTTTTCTGGCTCTTTGTTGTGTGATATCAATATTTCTTTGAATAGCAGCTTGTGTCGAACGTGAATCAGGTTTTCCTCCCACATGATAACTGTGGGTTCCTGCTGAGTCTATGCTAAATTGATTTTTCAATCCATTGTCTTCTACATATTTTTCAAACACACCTTGCGCCGATGGTGAGCGGCATATATTGCCCATACAGACAAATAGAATATTGATTTTTTTCATCCAAGACTTTCGATATAATCATTCATGGTATAAATACCTTTGTCTTTATTGTGCAACCATTTAGCAACATTAATCGCACCTTGTGCAAAGATTACTGGTGTTTTAGCGGTATGTGAAATACTGATGATTTCAGACTTGTTTTCTAAATCAATTTTATGAATACCTGCGACTTCTGCATCACGTATGGATTTTATTTTCACATCATCCAGTAAAAATTCATCTTCATGGACTGTTTTCAAAATACCGTGAGGTTTAATGCTCCTGGCTAAGGTAATTGCTGTGCCTGAGGGCCGGTCAATTTTGTGTACATGATGGGTTTCTGTAATGGTTACATTCGACGGTCTAAGTTGCGTGTATTTAGACAAAAGATGTTGAATTAGGTTGACCGAAATAGAAAAATTTGATGCCCACAATACAGGGATATTTTGTGCTGCATTTTCCAACTCTTTGTAGTGCTTTTTACTCAAACCTGTTGTACCCGTGACTAACGGTGTTTTTGTTTCAATACAATGTTTCAATACTGTTTCAAAGGCATCTGGAGTGGAGAAATCTATCCAAATATCTGATTTTTCACAAACAGGACTGACATTGATATCGGTGTTTTTATATTTGCTGTGGACAGATACCAAGCCACAACTGATCGACAGATTATTATCTGATTGTATGATTGGAATAATTCTTTGCCCTATTCGCCCACTAATGCCTGATATGCCTATTTTTAATTTCATTTGTTTTTCTCGAAAGTATTAGTAACACGGGGGTTCACAGAGGAGACACGTAGTTACACAGAGGTTTATATATAACTACCTCCGTGTAACGCTGTGATACCTCTGTGAACCTCCGTGTTACTAAAAATCTAAATAATCACTCACCCTTCAATTTATCCATAAAACTCTTAACCGAATCAAACCAGCCGTGTTGGTTGGGGTTGTGTTTGTTTCCGCCTTTGTGGACTGATTCAGATAATTGTTTTACTAATTTCTTTTGAAAATTGGTTAGATTGACGGGGGTTTCTACATTTACTTTACACATTAAGTCACCTGTGCGATGTGAACGCACTGACTTTACCCCTTTGCCACGCAGTTTAAACACTTTCCCGGACTGAGTTTCTGCTGGAATTTTTAATTTGACTTCGCCGTCCAATGTAGGAATTTGAATTTCTCCACCGAGTGCCGCTGTAGCAAAATCTATGGGCATTTCCGCGTATAAATCATCGTTATCGCGTTCAAATATTTCATGAGGAAGGACATTCATATCCACATACAAATCTCCTGAAACCCCTCCAGATGCAGCTGCCTCGCCTTCACCAGTTAGACGGATTCTATCGCCATTATCAACACCCGCTGGCACTTTTACATTGAGCTTTTTGTTTTCTCTAACCCGACCTTCTCCGTGGCATTTTTTACAAGGATTTTCGATCATTTGACCTTTACCGTGACAAGTTGGGCAGGCTTGTTGTACCGAAAATATGCCTTGTTGCATGCGCACTTGTCCTTGACCATGACACATACTACAGGTCTTATTTTTACCATCTTTTGAACCTGATCCTTCACAAGGCTCACAAGCTGACATGGTAGGAATATTAATTTCTTTGGTTATGCCTGCTACTGCTTCTTCGAGTTCGACCTCAATTTCAATTTGAACATCGCGTCCTCGTGGTTGCTGTTGTCTACGACCGCCACCGCCAAAAATGTCCCCGAAAATATCTCCAAAAATATCACCAACATCTGCACCATGGAAACCGCCACCTGGACCTTGATTTACCCCTTCTGGACCAAATTGATCATAACGCGCACGTTTGTTGTCATCACGCAAGGTATCATAGGCACGATTCACTTCTTTGAACTTGTCCTGTGCATCTGGTGCATCGTTGCGATCGGGATGGTACTTCATCGCTGCCCGTTTGAAGGCTTTTTTTAATTCAGGTTTGGTTGCTGATTTACCCACACCCAATATTTCGTAATAATCTGTTTGTGACATTTTTTACTCTTTTACTTTTGTACTAAATAGAAGTCAATTCATGATGGGCGGGCCCATCTTACGGTTCTATTTTAATTTACGGTCTTTTGTAAGATGGGCCCCGCCCATCATCTAGATACACAAAAGCCCTTAATCGAAACCAAGGGCTTTATTTTTACATGATAACTTATAAAAAATTATTTTTTATCACCTTCGACTTCTTCAAATTCCGCATCAACCACATCATCGTCTTGGGCATCTGAGTCCTCAACGGGTGCTTCGCTTTCTGCTCCTGCTCCTGCTTGTGCCTTAGCCGCTTGGGCTTTTTGCATAACAGGTGCTAATACAGTTTGCAATGCTTCAGAGGCTTTGTCGATGGTTTCCTTGTCATCTTCTTTCATCGCGTCATTAACCTTGGTAATGGCTTCTTCAATATCGGCACGTTCAGCATCTTCAATCATGTCTTTGTTTTCTTCTATCAAAGTCTTGGCTGAATGAACCATGGCATCAGCCGCATTTCTAGATTTAACCGTTTCTTGGAATTTTTTATCTTCCTCTGCGTGTAATTCCGCATCTTTAACCATTTGTTCAACTTCTTCATCAGTTAAACCTGAGCCAGCCTTGATTTCAATGCGCTGTTCTTTGCCAGTGGCTTTGTCTTTAGCAGAAACATGTAAGATACCATTTGAATCAATATCGAACTCTACTTCAATTTGTGGCATACCGCGCGCAGCAGGAGCTATTCCTTGTAAGTCAAAACGACCCAAAGATTTATTGGCTGATGCAATTTCACGTTCGCCTTGTAATACGTGTACCGTTACCGCAGCTTGATTGTCTTCGGCTGTTGAAAACACTTGAGATGCCTTAGTAGGAATCGTGGTATTTTTATCAATCAACTTAGTCATAACACCGCCCATGGTCTCAATACCCAGTGACAATGGTGTTACATCTAATAACAGGACATCTTTCACATCGCCCGATAATACGCCACCTTGAATCGCCGCGCCCATAGCAACTGCTTCATCTGGATTGACATCTTTGCGGGGAGTTTTGCCAAAGTAATCTGATACAGTTGACTGAACTTTAGGCATACGTGTTTGACCACCAACCAAAATTACGTCATCAATTTCTGACAAACTCAAACCTGAATCTTTTAGAGCTGTTTTACAAGGAGCAATAGTACGCTCAATCAAATCAGCAACCAATGACTCTAATTTAGCCCGTGTTATTTTCATGTTTAAATGTTTAGGCCCTGATGCATCGGCTGTTACATACGGTAAGTTGATTTCCGTTTGTTCGCTTGATGACAGTTCAATTTTCGCGCTTTCTGCAGCATCTTTTAAGCGTTGCAATGCCATGGGGTCATTTTTAAGATCAACGCCCTGGTCTTTCTTAAACTCTTCAACTATGTAATCAATAATGCGTGCATCAAAATCTTCGCCACCTAAGAATGTATCGCCATTGGTTGCCAATACTTCAAATTGTTGTTCGCCATCAATGTCGGCAATTTCGATGATTGATACGTCAAATGTACCGCCACCTAGATCATAAACAGCAATAGTTTTGTCACCACCTTTTTTGTCCATGCCATAGGCCAATGCTGCTGCTGTTGGCTCATTGATAATACGCTTAACTTCTAATCCTGCAATCTTGCCTGCATCTTTGGTCGCTTGACGTTGTGAGTCATTAAAGTAGGCTGGAACTGTTACTACAGCTGCTGTTACTTTTTCGCCCAAGTAATCTTCGGCTGTTTTCTTCATTTTCATCAAGATACGTGCAGAAACTTCTTGTGGAGACAGTTTTTTGCCCTTTACTTCTACCCAAGCATCGCCATTGTCCGCACCAATAATTTTATAAGGCACTAAATCCATGTCTTTTTTTACTACTTTTTCATTGAACTTACGTCCAATCAATCTTTTGATTGCAAACAAGGTGTTTTCTGGGTTGGTTACTGCTTGACGCTTGGCAGATTTTCCCACCAAAATTTCGTTGTCATCAGCATACGCAACAATGGAAGGAGTGGTTCTATCGCCTTCAGAGTTTTCAATTACTTTAACTTCGTCACCTTCCATTACGGCAACACATGAGTTGGTTGTTCCTAAGTCTATTCCTATAATTTTTGCCATTTTCGTGGACCTCAGTATATTTTAATTTATATTTTTAAGATTTAAACAAGTCAATTAAATGCTTGTTTTTCAAGTTGCTACTAATGTAGGGTTATTCGAATAATTTTCAAGTGCTATTTACTAACAACAACCATCGCTGGGCGTATTAAACGGCCATTTAAGATATAGCCTTTTTGGAATACATCTACAATTGTATTGGGTGCTAAATCTGGATGCGGTATTTGCGTCATGGCTTCATGAAATTCTGGGTTGAACTTTTCACCTTCAGGATTAATCATCTCTACGCCATTGTCTGCCAATATTTTTAGCAACATTTTTTGCGTCATAACCGTTCCTTCTATCATTTGCTCGACTGTCATTTGTATGTCGTCTTTGGCACAGGCTTCTAGTTCTTTGTCCATGCTGTCAGCAACAGGAATCAGGGATTTGGCAAATTTGTCTATTGAAAATTTACGCAAATTGTCCAAATCTCTGGCATTGCGTTTACGTACATTGTCTGCTTCGGCACGCATGCGCATGATTTCTTCTTTAAATTTAGTGACTTCTTGACTTAAATCGTGTTGCTTTTCTGCAACTTTAGATTCTATCTCTTCGATGTTTTCTCCTGTTTCGTTCATCTCATCTAAGATATTATCTACAACTTGCTCATTTTCCACTTCATTCACTTCATTTTCTATTTCTTTGGCATTATTTTTCATTTCTTTTTTTGGGCTTTCTTCATTCATCTTGTTCATTCTCAAATTTATAGATACAATAACAAATTCTTATATTGTGGTTATGTGATTTTTTTCAATGTTGAAATCGTTATTTATTAAAAATTATGTTCTGATCAAACAATTGGATTGTGACTTCTCGCAAGGTTTTCATGCTTTTACGGGAGAAACCGGAGCAGGCAAGTCGATAATTGTCGGTGCATTGTCATTGATATTGGGCAATCGAGCTGATTATTCAGTGATACGAAGTGGAGAACACAAGTGTGAAATCAGTGCATTATTTGACATAGATAAAAACCAACAAGCCAAAGATTGGTTACAACAACAAGACATTGATTACAGTGATGAAATCGAGTGCCGCCGTGTGATTACTGCTGATGGCAGGTCTAAATCTTGGATCAATACCCGCCCTTGCTCCAATGCCAGTTTAAAACAATTGGGTGAATTATTGGTACAAATCCATGGCCAGCATGGCCAAATAAAACTGAACAATGCCCGATACCAATTACAAATCATTGATCAAACAGGTGATTATCAGTCGCAGTTAAAGATTCTCATCGACTTGACCAATCAATATCAACAAATCAATGCTGAGTTAAAACAAATAGAATTAGCCGGTGCTTTGAATCAATCTGACAGCCAGTTGTTGCAATACCAATACCAAGAATTGGAGCAATTAAATTTAACAAAAACCCAGCTCGAAGAGCTACACAAACAACAAAAACTCCTTAGCAATGCTGTAGAAACCATTGGAGGCTTGGAACAATCGTTGATACAGCTAGAAAACCATGGCATTTCTGATGTAATAGCTTCATTACAAGCCATCAACAATATCGATTTAACTGAAATACTATCGATGCTGGATGAAGTCAGTATCAACCTCAATGAAGTTGAATCGCAACTACAAATCAAACACGATTGTATCGAGGTTAACCCCGAAAAACTACAGCAAGTTGAAAACAGATTAGAAGAAATTTATCAAACCGCCAGAAAACACAATGTTGCCGCTGAATTTTTGCACCAACACACCCTGGATATATCTGCTAAACTCGAATTAAACAGCGCACAAAAAGAGAACCGTGAAAAATTATTATTGCAAAAAAATAAAGTCCTTGAGTCGTATCAAAATACTTCATTAAAAGTATCTAAACTGCGATCCGGAACCGCTCAAATATTTGCCAAACAAACCACAAATATTATTCAACAACTGGGTTTAGCGAAAGCGCAGTTTTTAATCAGCATCAAGCATGATAGCGAATCTTCAATCAACGAATCTTCAATCAACAAGCTTGGACAAGATACATGTACATTTGAAGTCATCATGAATCCTGGGCAAACACCTCAACCCATGTCTAAAACCGCCTCTGGCGGCGAGTTATCGCGCATCGCTCTGGCCATTGAAATCTGCAAAAAACAGGATGATCAATCTTCCAGCTTTGTGTTTGACGAAGTAGATGCAGGTATAGGCGGCGCTGTGGCTGAAACAGTGGGCAAACTTATGCGAAAACTCAGTATCACACAACAAGTATTTGCTGTAACCCATTTGCCCCATGTGGCTGGTTTATCGCATCACCATTATTTGGTAAAAAAATCTGAAGTGAATGGTTTAACCCAAAGCTCTGTTGATTTATTAAACCAACAACAACGCGTACAAGAATTAGCCAGAATGTCAGGTGGATCAATTATCACTGAAACAACTTTGGAACAAGCCAAAGCGTTTATGCTAAATTAATTAAAAGTTATTCATCTCAATGTTTTGCGAACATCCGCGACAGTGATAAATAATCTATTGTCATTATTTTGGAAAGCTTTGAATCCAAATTTCAGATAAAACTCTTTGGCTCCATCTTTTGCATCAACAATTATCAAAGGATACCCCACAATTTCGCTGGCAGACAATAATTTTTTTAAAGCGTCTATCAATAACCATTGTCCAAAACCTTTGGCTTTGTATTTTTTATCAATCGCAAGCCTAGCGATTAACCCCGCTGAACAGGCATTTTTGTGTTTTGCTTGTAATGAATTGGGCAAAGTTTCTAAATCAATAGAAATCATCGTTAATGTGTAAAACCCAATAATTGTACTTTCGTCAATGCTATATTCTAGAACGTAGGTTCTGGTATTGTCTTTTTTAGATTGTTGGTTTGCCATTTGACGTAAGTAATTATTCAATGGCAAAACACCACAGTCAAATTTTGCACGGTTGTGTTTTTTTCTTTCTAGTTGTACAGTCTTCAAATCGACTTTTGTGTTTGTTTTGCATAGTCTTTTGATGCCCGTCTTAATCTTGGATGTACTTTTGCAGGTTTATCAAGTGCTTCTATTAGCATTTGTGCATCTTGTTGATTCAGATGCAGGATATTATCATCAGCAATGATTTTTTTTGCCTTTTCAATAGCAGCATTTAACACAAATGAATTGATGCTAGCAATCCCTGAAATAGCCGCTGCCTTTGATAACATGACTTGTGTGTCGCTATTGATACGGGTGGTAATTCTTGGTGATGTTGCAGACATAATTTTTATTTAAATATATTAGATGTGACATTATGGCACATTGGATACTTAACCTAAAGCTATTACCCATAAAAAAACCCAAATCAATGTTTGGGTTTTTAGAGCTTCTTGAAAACTATTTGTAGAGCTGCTATTTATTCAGCTATGGCTTTTGACCATTCTGCCACTCTGCCTGCTTGTGCTTCTAACACTGCACTGGCATCGCCTTGGATAGAAATTGATTTTATTTCATCGCCACCAGCAATGGCATTAACAACATCCATATCAGCTGCGTTTTCTACTGCACCAAACACCGAATGTTTTCCGTCCAACCATGGAGTGGCTTCGTGTGTTACAAAAAACTGCGAGCCATTGGTGCCAGGTCCTGCATTTGCCATGGACAATACACCTGGCTTGTCGTGCTTTAGACTGGAATCGAATTCATCTTCAAAACTGTAACCAGGACCACCTGTTCCTGTTCCTAATGGACAGCCACCTTGAACCATAAAGTTGGGAATTACGCGATGAAAAGAAATATCGTTGTAAAAACCAGCTTGTGCTAAATTGATAAAATTAGCTACCGTTACTGGTGTTTCATTAGGTGTTAATACTAAGTTAATGTCACCTTTGTTGGTGTGTATTACTGCTTTTAAAGTCATTAGTTTTACTCATCTGTTAATTATATTCGGGTTTAATATAGGGTCAGAATGATTAATCCCAAGTCAGATCATTCTATTTTCATGATTTTGGATACATATTTTGCGCTGTTTGAAACAATATCCAGCTGGTAAAAATATATTTATCCCCTGATATGGGGGTATTGCCTCGATGGCTATGGGTAAATCCCGCCGGTGCGATAACTAGGGTTCCTTGTTTGGGTTTTGATTTAAAGCTTTGGTAATAAAATTCAGTCTCTCCTCCTTGTTTCACATCATTCAAGTAGAACATCCACAGCAAGGTACGGTGCAAAGAATCTTGTTGTGGATCAACTGGATGAGGATAAATTTCAGAATGCCAATGGAAATAACCGCCTTGCCCTTGCAAATACTTTTGCATATTTACCGAACCCAAACGATAAACTGCCTGTATGTATGTTGTTAGCGTGGCATCGTCCATGTCTTCAATATCTTTGTAAGACAAAGTTTGCATTTTCCCCAGCTTGTCTTTAAACATGATTGAAATAGCACCCGCCAACATAAAAGGGAACTCACGCACATAAGACAACAACCCTTTTAACACGGCATTTTGAATATGCATCATTTCTTTTTGCCACTCATCAGCAAAGTTTGTTACCGTGATGTCAATGCTGTTCTTTTTCACGATATCTACACCATTGCCTGTTTTTCCTGGGCGTTGATTTTTACTTTTATTGAATTTCGCAATACAGCTTTCACAAAAGCTGCTATCGAGTGCATTTTCATAGATTTTAATGAATTGTGTCATTATTGTTATTAGGTATTGTATGGAGTATTAAGCATTTATTTTAACAGAATTAGCGGTCAATAATGAGAATAGTAGGAAATTTTGACAAACTTGTAGACAAAAAAAGCCCGAACAAGTCGGGCTTTTTTATTGAGCTAAAGTTACTATTTAGTTAGCTTGCACTCTCAATGACACACCTGATGCCGCGCTGTATCCACGGATATCAATGTGCCAAGTACCACTGGCTGGTGCATTAAAGGTACACACTTCATTGTTTCCATTTCTATATGGGCGACAATCATAACTTGACGTTGTTGACTGTGAACCATAACGGACATGTAGATCTGCATCACCCGTTCCACCTGACATGGTGAAGTTAAGTGTTGAATAGCCTGAATCTAAATTCAATGTATAACGTGTCCAAGCATTTCTAGCAACAGAAATATTACTTGTAGTCGAATCAATAGGAGTAGGACCTGATCCTGCTTCAGTATAATTACCAACTAAACTCACTCCAGAATATGCACTGTACGCTTTTACTCTGATGTAATAAGTTCCGCCAGCAGATGTCCCTGTACAAGTTTCGTTGTTACCGCCTACATAGGGTCTACAATCATAATTACCATCTGTGGGTGCTGCACCAAATCTAACATACATATCGGCATCACCTGATCCTCCTGAAATGGCAAAACTGATATCAGTAGCACCTGCTGGAACATCCATCGTATACACTATGTCTGCACCCGTACTTGCAGACAATCCTGATACGGTGACCCCGTTACTGAGTACATTACCAGCTGGTGGAGCTGTAACTGTAATCGAAGACGTTGCTGTGTCGGTTGCACCATCATTATCAGTAACCGTTAATGTGACTGAGTAGGTACCTGCACTGCCATAAGTATTATTGGCTGTTACACCTGAGCCACCAAATGACCATGAATAACCAGATATAGAACCATCACTGTCTGAACTGCCTGAGGCATTGAAACTACAGGTTAAATCTGAACAGCTTGAAGTGAATGAAGCTGTTGGAGCCACATTTACTGGCGGTGCTGTAACTGTAACCGTACTGGTTGCAGTATCGGTTGCACCATCATTATCGGTAACGGTTAATGTCACAGAGTAACTTCCGGCACTGCCATAAGTGTTACTGGCTGTTACACCTGAACCACCAAATGACCATGCATAACTGGCAATGGACCCATCGCTATCAGAACTGCCTGATGCGTTAAAGCTACAGCTTAGATCAGTACAACTCGATGTAAACGATGCATTTGGAGCAATGTTAGCTACAGGTGCCGTATAACTACCAACTAAGCCAACACCACTGTACGCAGAGTATGCACGAATCATCACATAGTAAGTGCCAGCTTGTGCGTTGGATACTGGACAACTCTCATTGTTGCCTGACGCATAAGGGCGACAATCATAAGTTGATGTAGTTGGCGCACTGCCAAATCTCACATACAAATCAGCATCGCCTGAGCCACCATTCATATCAAATGTTAAGTTAGTTGCACCTGAAGGCACAGACATGGTCCAGTTTTGCTCATTGTTTGTAGCACCTGATAAATTGGATTTTGCCACACCGTTAGACAATATACTTTGATTCGGGTCTGTTAATACCACCGATTGTGTTGAAGAACCTGTCGCTCCACCATTATCGGTAACGGTTAATGTCACTGAATAAGTACCATAATTGGCATACGTTGTTGATGCACTTGAACCTGTGCCACCAATTGACCAAGAATAACCAACAATCGAACCATCGCTGTCAGAACTGGCTGAACCATTAAAGCTACAACTTAAACCCGAACAACTTTGAGTGAATGATGCAGTTGGAGGGATGTTAACTGTTCCACCACCACAGGTTTGTGTGGCTAAATAATCATGAGCAGCTTTGCCTTTGGCTATACCATATCCAAAGAAGTCATCACGCCCGGCCGCACCTTGATCTTCGGCTGTCGTTTTAAAAGCTTCACGAATATCCGTTCCTGTACAATTTGGATTATTTGACCATACCAAAGCAGCTAAGCCAGCAACTGCGGGAGTAGCCATTGAAGTACCACTCAGATAACCATAATCACTGGCTCCGATGTTTACCGAAGCAATGGAAGAATTAACCAATGCAGTCCTGTCCTCTAACGCTGCACCAACAGCTGGAATGGAAGTAGCATTGGTGTCTCCCAATGTTCCAGCCAAAACTCCAGACTCATTATTAATCAAAATGGCGCCAACACCACCAGAATTTTCACAGTTTTGTACTTTGTCATGAAAGGAGATGTTTCCACGATCTATTACACAAATTCTACCATTTGCCCCAGAGTCAGTTGACTCTGCTGTACCCATAAAATAAGTGTTGGCAGAAACTGTACCTAAATTTTCCATTGCAGAGGTTGCAAAACCATTATTATCCGCAGTTAAAGAAGCCAAAGTGGCTAAACCAGCAGGGAAAGTTGACAAAGTTGCAACTCCACCAGCCGTTACCTCAACACCATAACCATCATCCGTGTCACCACTTAAAGTATTTGATGGAAATTGTGAAAATGATGCAATGTTATTATCGCCATCATTAGCACCAACCATCATAACTGACCGATAACCCGCAGGAAATGAACGAACACTATTGCCATCATTACCAGCAGCAGCCAAAACTAAACCGCCATTATTGGTAAATGTATTAAAAGCATTTTCTTCAGTAGAGTTGGCAGCTCCACCACCTAAACTCATGGTAATAATATTGGCTCCGGATTGTGTACATAAACTTGCGGCCTGTGCCAAATCAGATGAATAACCCCAACCCGTCTCGTTAAATACTTTGATAATATGCATTGGCACACCAGGGGCGGTACCAATCACGCCGAAACCATTATCCTGGGCTGCTACAGTTCCCGCAACATGGGTACCATGTGGGCCACCATGTACGTTCCAGTTACCAGTACCCGAATCATTGTCACCTGTAATGACACTCCAGTCAAAATCATTGTTACTAGAATCCAATCCAGAATCTATAACACAAACCTTTTGACCCGATTGAAGTGACAACTGATTGGCCTGTGACTGATAAATAGCGTAAGGTGTTAGTTGTTGCGAGGTAGGATCTCCAGCATCATCATTGTACAATGCGAAAGGATAACGCTTTGCATCAATTTCTATTGATTTAAACCCAGTCATGTTTTTCATTGATTTCATTGAACTTTTATTCAAATCAACCGCAAACCAGTTATTGCCTTGTGCCAAAATTTGGTGGCCTGATTTTAAACCATTTGATTTACTATTGATATCTTCGAATGTAACAATCATTCTTTCTGCATTTGCCGCACTGCCTAATGCCAGAAGCGTGGCTATATAAGCCGTTTTCATCTGAAATTTCATTTAGTTCTCTCTCTTTTTTATTGAATTGTTAGCCATCAAAATAGTTTTATTATTGAATTATTATGATTTATTTTGATAACTACCTCATGTCATTGCTTTTTGACGAAGCACATTAGAACAGCATTTATGTAGCATTACAAGGTTTTTTTTTAAGCACTGTTTATCATAAATATGTTTAAATTCAATAACTTATCACAACTCCAATGCGTCGCTAGCTATCATTCGCATTAGTATTTCTAATGTTTAATTTTAATTCAAAATTAATGAAAACTATATTCAACAATCCAACCTATTGTTTTACAAGCACAATATTCGAGATATGGCCGCTTGTTGGAAAATATAAAAATCATGGTTTTTAATATTTGTATTAATATTTCTAATCTAAAGGCAAAATTAAATTTATTTATTTATTTTTCAAAATTTAAAACATAAAAAAACCCGCCTAAGCGGGTTTCTTATTTACTGATGTTATTTTAATCAATTATAAAGTGACATCATTTGTACATACAGTAGTTGAACCTTCTTCACATACTGTAAATGTATAAGTGGTTCTTATTAACACTGTAACTTGCTGCCCCATCGTTAGCAGTAGTATTGTTGTAACTACCATCGATATAAACATCTACATTGCCAGTTGTTCCACCAGTCCAAGACAAATTGGCTTGTTTGTTGCCTCTTGAACGTGTCACGGTTAACGTCATATCAGCAACTGGAGGTGAAACACCATCGTTAAAGGAAACTGTTTGAGAAGAGCTATTTGTAGCACCTTCATTATCTGTAACCGTTAAAGTAACAGTATAACTTCCTGTTGCCGCAAAAGTATTTAATGCTGTTGCTGTTGTCGCACCAAAGCTCCAACTATATGAATCAACACTACCGTCACTGTCAGAGCTACCAGATCCGTCAAATGAACAATCGAGCAAATTACAATTATAATTAAATGATGCAGTTGGTGTATTGTTACCAGGAGGAGGAGAGGGAGTTCCGCCGCCGCAAGCCTGAGTAGCTAAATAAGCATGAGCATCAGCGCCCTTTGCAATACCATAACCAAAGTAATCATCGCGCCCTGCCGTACCTTGATCTTCGGCAGTTATTTTAAGTGCATCACGAACCTCGGTTCCAGTACAGTTTGGATTATTTGACCAAACTAAAGCAGCTAAACCAGCAACTGCTGGGGTAGCCATTGAGGTACCACTCATATAACCATAATCACCTGCACCAATTGAGATGTCTGCAGTTGAAGAGCCTACAATCGCAGATCTGTCTTCTTGTGCAGCACCAACCATTGGAAAGGTTGCTACAGTTCCGGTTAGATCCATATAGACAACACCTGGCTCATTGTTCACGACAATAGCACCAATTCCACCTGAATTTGCACAGTTGTCGGCTTTGTCGGTAAATGAGATGTTACCCCGATCAATCACACAAATTTTACCATTGGCTCCAGCATCAACGGACTCAGCTGTTCCCATAAAGTAAGTAGATCCAGAAACAGAGCCTGTATTGTCTGTAGCTGCTGATGCAAAGCCAGTACCGTCAACAGTTAAGCTAGAAAGAGTTGCTAAACCTGCAGGAAAAGTCGACAAGGTATCAACACCGCCAGCTGTCACTTCTACACCATAACCATCGTCAGTAATGGTTGTTTTATTTTTGCCTCTACCTGATGTAATTGTATTAGAAGGAAATTGTGAAAAATCGGCGATATTGTTGTCACCATCATTGGCCCCAATCATCATAACAGAAGCATAACCAGCAGGGTAAGAGCGTATGGCATTTCCATCATTACCTGCTGCAGCTAAAACTAAGCCACCATTATCAGTAAAATCGTTAAATGCATTTTCTTCAGTAGAATTTGTTCCACCACCACCAAGGCTCATAGTAATGATATTCGCACCTGCCGCAGCACACAAGCTGGCTGCTTGTGCTAAATCAGATGAATAACCCCAACCAGATTCGTTGAAAACTTTAATGATGTGCAACGAAACTCCTGGTGCCGTACCTACAACTCCAAAACCATTGTCAGCCGCAGCAACAGTACCTGCCACATGCGTACCATGAGGGCCACCATGCTCCCACCAGTTGCCAGTACCTGAATCATTATCGCCAGTAATCACACTCCAGTCGAAGTCATTGTTACTGGCATCCAAACCAGAATCTATAACACAAACTTTTTGACCAGATTGAAGGCTCAACTGGTTAGCCTGTGATTGATAAATCGCATAAGGAGTTAATTGTTGTGAGCTAGG
This sequence comes from uncultured Alcanivoracaceae bacterium, assembly GCA_964564165.1. Taxonomy (GTDB): domain Bacteria; phylum Pseudomonadota; class Gammaproteobacteria; order Xanthomonadales; family Marinicellaceae; genus NORP309. The sequence continues at coordinate 27,724 of CAZLZZ010000019.1, forward strand.
ATCACCTGCATCATCATTGTACAATGCAAAAGCAAAACGTTTGGCATCAACTTCCATGGATTTAAAGCCATTTTTTCCGCGCATGGCAAATTTACCCGCTTTATCTAAATCAACAGCAAACCAACCTTGGCCTTCAACCAAAATTTATTGACTGGATTTTAGTGCAAAACCCCTGTCTGCGTTTACATCAAATTGTACTATCATACGTTCCGCATGAACTGTTGACCCTAAAGCCATTAGAGTAGCCACATAGGCTGTTTTCATCTTAAATCTCATTTTATTCCTCTCTCATTATAGTGAATTAACTGATCAAAATACTTATTATTTATTTTGTTCATTTAGAACAGTTAGTGATATGTGTCAATAATGGCGCAAGCTATTTAAACAGAATGCGGAATACAATACAAGTACATTATTTTACATTTAATTTAAAGTGTCTAATTTTTAACGAGAATCTTTGAATTTTAATACGTTTTATGGTAATATTTTTACATAGTACTCAAAGTCCGATATAGAAAACACGGGTCTCAAGTAAATAAATTTATCATATTAATTACTTAAAAAAACTTTGTCCTATCTATAAATTTAGCCTGCATGTATAGATATTCAGTAACCGTTCACACCCACCGTCATTACCGCGCAGGCGGTAATCCATTAAAAATGATACGAATATTACTTTGGCTGATATAAGTTTGACGATAGATTAACTTACTACATCCATGTAGTAATCACTTCGGGTTGTTTACGCAAAGCAAAACGATTATCCTGTCGTTTGGTCTCGCCTTCGCGGGAATGACGGAATGAGTATGGGATGGCTGCGCGCAGCGTACCGACATGACACGATGTTTTTGTTATGCATGTGACCCCTATTGATAGAGATCTAGTAGTTATTTCTATTATGATTCTTTGCGACACGCTCATTTCCGTGTTTATAATTGCCCGTTAATCTGGCCATTAATTGTTGTTGTTCATGGAACTCAGAGTCTTCCAATTCTGCTGCCAATCTAACACCCTTGACTTTACTAAACTTGGTGGCGAATTTTCCATGATGCCTAATTTCAAGATTATCATTCTTATTTATCGAGCATGTGAATCCCAAATCATCTTTATATGATTCTTTCATTTTTAAATTTTCTGAATTTCACAAATTGTATATGCATAGCATCATATATCGTTGAACTATTGTTATTAAATTGATTATTTCTTATGGCTTTTATTCGGCTCTATATGAAATCAAGTGGGTAGATGGTTATATTGACTGCCTAAAACAAACTCGCAATCAAAATTGAGGGCGTGACTTTAGTCGCGTTTTTTTACGTTACCTTTCCATAAAACAAATCAATTTTTACCATCAAAGCTTCAGAAAAACAGGCTTTCAGCACACTATTGTTTTTGCTAGTTTCTTAGTAAGGTGGGATTTCCCACCATGGATATTAACCGAAGCCATATACTTCTATTTATTATCATTGGTGGGTAAACCCACCTTACATATGAGCATTAAAATAAAGTACAGTATTGGTATCATCCCATAAAACAAAATGCAGGACTAAAGTCCCGATTTCGACAGCCTTTTTTTTAAATCTCACCGTATACAAGCCTTTATCAGCTGCAGCCTTGCACTTGACTGGAGAATTTCGTTTTCGCTTTTGCGTGGAAATCCCCTGTATCAGATAGTTATTAAGTAAAATAGACGGTCATGGATAGTACCATTATTGAGAATGAAATCATTAATATTTTTTTTTAGTGTTCATATCTATTGAGCATAACATTGCCAATAACTGGCGTTTTGTGAAGCGTATCGTAATAAAACCATCATGTTAATTGACCTTGTTATAAGCTTACCATTATTTATGCTCAAAATCTTTTAACCCAAGAATTATTGCAGCCCCAAGAAATAAGGAACCAGATATTTGATTGAAATATTGCCCTATAGATGAACTCAATTTCTTAGCAAAAAATTCAGCAAATTTTCCATAAAAGCACAAATACATCCCATCGATGGTTAAATACGTCAAGCTTAAAATAATAAACTGAGGAAGCAAGGGTTCAGTAACAGTTATAAATTGAGGAAATAATGCTGCAAAGAAAACTACCGCCTTTGGATTAACTGCGGATGTAACAAAGCCCTGCCAATATAGCGATTTGGATGATCTCTCGGTACTATTTGCAAGGTCTAATTCACTGTTTTTGGATAGAATTAGCTTTAAGCCCAAGAAGACAAGATAAGCAACACCTCCCCATTTTATGTAAATAAAAACTTGTTGGGATTCTTGCAATATACTTACTAGACCTATAGAAGCGGCCACCATTTGAAGGAAATTAGCTGACAAATCACCAAAAGCCGTATAGATCGATTTTTTAAAGCCATTTCTGATACTATTAGACAACATCAAAATATGACTAGGACCTGGAGTACTCATCAGCGCCATAATAGTGCCAAGATAAACTAACCAGATTTCAATATTCATAATTTTCCACTCTTAATTATATGTGCATTGGTGCCATATATCGTTGAACCATTTTTATTAAACTGATTGTTCATCATGGTTTTTATTTTATCACAGGTAAATGTTAAATAATAGCATCAAATTTACACACTTATCGTGTTATATTTGCATTAAAGCATGTTCGGTAGATTTCAAGACAATTGCAGCAGGACTAAAGTCCCGATTCCGGCAGTCTCTCATTGTATACAAAATCTGTATCGGCTAAAACCTTGCACTAAAGCGCCCTGTTCTTTTCATGAGTTTATTTGCGGTTAAGCTGTCAATTCTTAATCAAAAATAAACCTTGTATGTTCAGTTTTCTGATTAATAGAATCTAATATAAAATTGTTTTTACTGCCATTGACTATCCACATTTGGGTTTTACAACGGGCACATATTTCTGCGGCTTGAACTTTCGAGGTCATGCCACCTGTTCCGAGTTGATTATCACTGTTGTCATCAACATACTGTTGGCAGTCTTCTACATCGTTGATTTCTGGAATCAAACGGGCTTCACTGTGTTTTTGAGGGTTTTTATCAAACAACCCATCAATGTCAGATGCCAGCATTAGCAAATCGGCGTTCAGCAAATTAGCTACATAAGCCGATAATTTATCGTTGTCCCCGAAAACAATTTCATCAATGGCGATGGTGTCATTTTCGTTGATTATGGGAACAAAATTGTTTTTGAACAAATCACTTAGCGTATTCTTAATATTAATTTGGGCTTCCGTGTTATCAAAATCTCGATACGTGAGCAAACATTGTGCTGATGCAATTCCAAAATCACGGAAAATCTCATTGTAAATTTGCATTAAAATAGGTTGCCCGATTGCTGATAGGGCTTGTCTTGAATCTGATAATTGCCAGTTATTGACTTCGATAAAATGCTTGGCTGTGGCGATTGCACCTGAAGACACAATAGCGATATTGTGGTCTTTTTGCAATACAACTATCTGCCTAGCTATGTCTTCAATTTTACCGCGAGATATGCGGTTAGAACCTGCGGTTAGGGTTGATGAACCTATTTTTAAGATAAGTGTTTTTTTAGTCATTTCACAATAACTCCAATCAACTGAAACTGAAACTGGGACTTTAGCCCTATTTTTATTGTTTGTATT
>CAZLZZ010000020.1:0-31084 GCA_964564165.1 uncultured Alcanivoracaceae bacterium
ATCAATAGGAAAGCCAATGTTTGTTATGTTGAACCCTTGGGAGTCGGATAACAGTACTTTGCCGTGGTTTGAAAAAATAGGAATTATGTCATTTATGTTGGTAACTAAATCCCCTTCAGGTGCTGTGATTTTTTGGTCGACTATTTGAATAAGTTTTAAAGCTTCACACTCTTTGAGTTGCTCATTGATGTTGTTCGAATCATCATTATTAAATAAATCAATTAAAGTTTCATTGGATAATACTGGGCTTTCGGCTTGAGAAAAAAGCTTGGCAAGTGCGTCTCTTTGCCAACAGTTGGATTTTTTTTGAGCGAAATAATAGGCTCCCGCTGGAGTCGGTACTAACCTTATTTGTTCTTTTTTCATGTTTTTATTTGTTTAGTTTTGGGTCTAATGTATACAAGAGGGTTTCAATTATAAGAGCCACATTTTTCGGTTTCTTGCATCAATCTCAAATATAGGGATGACAGGTTGATACTGGCTTAGAACAGATTGATACTCTTCCAATTCATAGTGTTTATTTTTGTCTTGTTTGGTTATTCCTACAACGATACCAGTTTCCTTGATAAAGACTTTAAAGCTTTCAGTGAAGAATTTTAAATTGTCTAGTGCTTTTATATCGCTGCCATCAATTAATCGCAATAAACCCATTCCTCCTTGGGTTAAAATATCCCACATAAAGTTAAATCTTTTCTGTCCGGGTGTGCCATAAAGATGGATTTTGGTTTTATCCTTAACTGTCAGGTTTCACATCGCTTATGGATGAAATTGCAGTGGTTTTGCCAGCGCCTACGGGGCCTGTAAAAATAAGTTTGTAAGTTTTTGTCATTTGAAATGTTGGTTATTGGGTATTAGTTATTGAGTGTTGATTGTCTTTGCTATTAAAATCAAAAGGCGATAATAATTCACCTACCAAGCCTAGGCTTAAAATTGATTGAGTTAAATCTTGAATAGGCAATGATGCCGTCAATTTGTGATTCATAGAGTCATAGAGCGTTGATGTTTGTACTGGGTTTAAATGAGGTTTATACTTCTCGAAAATCCGTCGTTTATAATCAGCTCCTTTGTCTTCAAGTGAAATGAATAAATCAACAATTGCACTGAACAATAATGTGTTTCCTGGTTTTTTAGAAAAAGTTCTATTCGTTGTTGGTGCAGTATTAAGTCTGTAGGGTGTCTAGCTAGGGCAAAACACAAAACTGAATCAAGTTCGGTGTTATTGTATTCTACATAAGAGTAATTTGACTCTCTCAAAAAGGCTGGATCAACAACGTGTTAGTTTTCGTGTTTTTTCATGGTTGAGGATTTTAACATGATAGTATTTTACTGCTAGTTAATATTCTGGATAGTAACATTAGTTTACAAATTTCGATGGAATTTTGAAAAATATAGTTCCAGTTAGAGGGTTAAAAATTTGAATTGACAAATTATGGTTGATTTATAAGCGAGAAATAAGTTAATATATAAAGGAAAAATATAAGTTTCTTTTTGAGGAGGGCAAATATAACTTATGCAAAGCCACAAATATAAAGTTGTTATTGTTGGTTCTGGGCCAGCAGGGCTCAGCGCTGCTGCAAGGGCTGCACATTATAATCAAGAGGGTTCCTCGCACCTGTTGTTGGAGGCTTTTTCTAGTCCTGCTAAGACAATTTTTCAATACCAAAAAGGCAAGCATGTCATGGATGAACCAGGTTTCCTTGATTTGCGTAGCCCTATGGAATTTGTTGCGGGCAAAAGAGAAGTAGTTTTGCAAGCATGGGAAGACGGTTTAAAAAACTGTAAGGTCAATATTCAATATGAAACTGAAGTGGTTTCTATTTCTGGTGAAAATCCAAATTTTACAATTAAACTAAAAAATGGCGATGATATTGCGTCAGAGAATGTCGTCCTTAGTATTGGTTTGCAAGGCAATCCCAGAAAGCTAGGAATGTCAGGTGATGCCGAATCTAATTTTGTAAGGTACACACTGGAAGATCCAGCAGAATTTGAGGACAAAACCATTGTGGTGATTGGCGCAGGAGATGCAGCGATTGAAAATGCATTGGGATTGGCACAACAAAACACAGTCCATATCATCAACCGTAAAAATGAATTTGCCCGTGCCAAAGAAGGCAACTTAAATGCGGTCTTAGCTGCCATTAACAATAAGTCGAATGAGTTTTATTGCGGTTACAATACCAATGTGAAGTCCGTTCAGCTGCCCGATAGCAATGGTAGAAACGGGGCCATTGTTTTAGATACTCCAGATGGCGATCAAGAAATAGCCTGTGATTGCATCATTGCACGTTTGGGGGCGATTGCTCCGCGTCGCTTTGTTGAATCTTGCGGTGTTCAATTTCCCAATGACAAGCCAGACTCTATTCCTGATTTGGACAATCAATACCAAAGCAATGTCAAAGGCCTATACATTATAGGTGCGTTGGGTGGTTATCCTTTGATTAAACAGGCGATGAATCAAGGCTATGATGTCATCGAATTTATTCAGGGTAAAAAAATAAAACCCGCTGATCATCCTTTATTAGAACAACAATTCAAACTGTTGCCATATGTTATGGATGCTCAAAAGGTATTAGAGTTGTATCAACAAAGAGTGCCAATGTTTAGGCGCATGAATGCCTTGGCCTTTAGAGAGCTTATCATTGAAAGTAATATTGTGATTGCATTGGATGAAGAGTTGTACACAGAAACCCGTAAGGAAGAAGAAGTAGCCATAAACACAGGCGTCAGCAAATTAACAAAACTCATCAAGGCGGGTGATTATGTTTTTAAAAAGGGCGATTACTCAAATTCATTTTATACGATTGTTGAAGGAGAGGTTCTTCTAGGTCCCAAAAAAGGCAAACAATTTGCTTTAAAAGCAGGGCAGTTCTTTGGAGAAATGGGACTATTGTCAGGCCGGCCAAGAAAAGTTGATGTTGTTGCGGGCAGTGATTGTATTTTAATCGAAACTCCCAGACGCATCATGATTAAATTGATGAACTCCAACGATGAAGTGGCAGAAGGCATCAATCGAATTTTTATCACACGCGCATTACAAGGGGCTTTAAATCCCAAGTTGTCTAATCAAGAATTGGTACAATTGGCAGGTGGAGTTAAAATGCTAGAGTTTAAGGCCGGTGAGGTGATTTTCAACGAAGGCGAAAAAGGCAAGGAATTGTATCTCATTCGTTCAGGTACGGTGTCATTGGCAAAAGGTGATGCGGTAACCGTACAGTTGCAGTCGGGAGAATTAGTGGGGCAAATGGCTCTTATGGGGAATCCCATACGTCAGCACACAGCAAGAGCAGCAGTCAGAGTCGAAGCCTTAAAAATTACTGCAGATCAGTTCTTGAAATTACTGCAGTCCAATCCAGAACAAATAAAGGTACTGCAAAAAGATTTGGCGGATTTGATGAAAAAATCCAATTCGATGGGGTCTGTAGTGGAAGCAACTGCGACCGTGAGTTTTCTACTGGATGAGGGTTTAGGAGAGGCAACCAATGCTTTGGTGATAGATGAAAACTTGTGTGTTAGTTGTGACAACTGTGAAACTGCCTGTGCTGAAACTCATAACGGTATTTCCCGACTAGACAGAGAGTCAGGCGCTTCATTTGCTGGTTTACACATTCCAATATCATGTAGACATTGCGAACAACCCCATTGTATGAAGGATTGTCCCGCCGATGCCATTCATCGCGCTGAAAGTGGTGAAGTGTTTATAGATCAATCTTGTATTGGTTGTGGAAACTGTGAAACCAATTGCCCCTATGATGTCATTAAAATGAGCTATGACATGCCAAAAAAACCAGGATTATTCGCATGGATGTTTATGGGAATTGGCGATGGCCCTGGTGAGCCAGAAAATGTAACAATTGACAAAAAAGCAAAAGACAAAGGCAAGAAAGCGGTCAAGTGTGATGCTTGTATGGACATAAAAGGAGGGCCTGCTTGTGTTAGGGCTTGTCCCACAGGGGCAGCAATTCGCATTAGCCCCAATGATTTTGTTGACTTAGTGAGCGGGCGTTAAAATGCATCAAAATTTATTAAAATACAAAAACTATAGATACTTGAAACTCTTTGTACTTCTTTTGCTTGGAAGCATTGTGTTGTATCTGTCGCAAGGCGATGACCAACCTGCAAATGGAGGTACGATGCAAGGTTATGTACTGGGTATTATCTCGACAGTTTTTATTTTGTTGTTGACTTATTTGGGTGTACGTAAACGCTCTTATTCATCAACAATGGGTACCATACAAGGCTGGGCTTCTGCACATGTGTTTTTAGGAAGCTCTTTGGTTTTGCTTGCTACCTTGCATGCCGCATTCCAAGTAGGTTGGAATGTTCATACCCTTGCTTATGTACTGATGTTGTTGGTCATATTTTCTGGCTTTTATGGGCTGTTTGCTTATATGCACTATCCTGGGGTGATGTCTAAAAATAACAGTGGTGGATCTCAAGAAAAGTGGTTGGAAGAATTAAAGGGTATTGATGAAAAAATCAAAAATTGGTCTTTGTCCTGTAGCGGGAACACCAGATTAATGGTGTTAAGTGCGATAGAAAATACAGTGCTGGATAATACGCTGTATAAGCAAATACGCAGCAAGGACAGGTCTAAAATACAATTGGATTCCAACTCAAAAAGCTTGGTGTTAAATAGGAATCAAGAAAAAATTATAGATATTTTATCGCAAGCCATACCTAACAGTAATAAGCAAGCAGAAGCCAGTGCTTTAAATGAAATGCTTACCCTGTTTTCTAGACGCAGCAGATTGTTGATGATCATCAGGAGAAATCTTCAAATCAAGGCTTTTCTAAAAGTATGGTTGTTGTTTCATATTCCTTTAACCATAGCTTTGTTGGCAGCATTAATTGTACACATTTTGGTCGTATTTATTTATTGGTAGTTTTATTGGTGATTCCAAGTTGTTAATTAATTAGGTGATTATGTAATTATGTTTTTTTTGGTAAGAAAATCAGTATTAGGAAGTCTTGATGAATTACAGGACTTGGATTTTGATGTAAAAGAATTGCAGTTGGGTTCGCAAGAATCTTGTGATGTCGTTTTAGATGAGCTGGCATCTGGGATTCTCACCATTAAGGCGCTAAATGCAAGTAATGCACAGTTCAGTTGTACAGGAGGTTTGTTACTGGAATTGGTCGATAAAACTGCAAAATCAGGAAAACTCATTGCCAATAGGGTATATCGACTAGGGGTTTACGACCTAGAAGTCATCAATCCACCTGATGGATTTGATTTCGCGATAAATATTCTTCGCTCGAAACGTAAATCTGTTCGCGAACAGAAACAGTACAGTATTGAAGCCAAAAAAAGTATATTCAATATTCGACACTTGTCTTATGTAGCTTTTATTTCGATTGTTTTGTTGTTTTTGGTGGTTCCATATCTTGCTTTTCAAAATCAATCGTTCAAAGAAAAAATATCCAATCTACCAGTGCCCAGCGATAAGCTTTGGTCATCAGGTCCACTAGCAATGGCGCATCGAATCCCGGAAATTGGAGACAATTGTAATGTCTGCCACGTTAAGCCTTTCGAAAAAGTACCAGACAAGCAGTGTTTGAGTTGTCATCAAACATTGGGCGATCATGTTGCCAATAATCATCCTGCGGTTGAAGAGATGAGTCAATTTCTTTGTGAAAATTGTCACAAAGAACACAATGAACCCATGCAACTGACGCGAACTGATGACACTTTATGTATCGATTGTCATAAAGATATAGCGGCGTTTAATAGCGAAGACAGATATGTAGATAATAATGAAGATAATAAAAAATCCCAACAAGTCAGTAATGTTAAAGGGTTTAACTCTGAGAATCATCCGCCTTTTAGGTTGAGTTTATTGAATCCCGTATTTAAAGATGGACAGTACGATTGGGTGAATCAAAGGGTCAAATTTGATCCTAACAATCCAGTTCAAGAGCAATCCAATCTCAAGTTTTCTCATGCCGTACACTTGGATGGTGAAAAAGTTCAGAATGAATCATCCGGTGATCCATTGGAGTGTAATAGCTGCCACCAATTACAAAGTGACAATGAGCATTTTAAACCCATTACCATGGACAAAGACTGTAGAAGTTGCCACAAGTTGACTTTTGATGTGTTTAACCCAGATTTAGAATTACAACATGGGGATTTAAGAACGGCTACCGTTATGCTTCAAGCGCATTATATTCGTGAATTCACAGACCCCGATTTAAGAGAAAAGCGCTCAAGAAAGAAAATCAGAAGAATTCCAGGTAAACACAGCAATAGTCAAAACTGTGTAGGAACTGGTTTAGAATGTGGCAGAGCCGAAGCATTAAAAGAAGCGATGTTTCAGTTTACAAAAAGTGGTTGCATCACTTGCCATGAAGTGACTGAAAACAATACCGATGATTTGCTTAGCAAATGGTTTGTCAAGCCAATTAGGTTGAATTTAGATTGGTATACAAAAGCCAGGTTTGATCATGTGAGTCATCTCAGTGTTAAAAATAAAAACGAACAACAAATATGTTTGACTTGTCATCAGGTCGATAAATCTGATGATTCAAGTGATATTGCCATGCCGCAAAGAAATAAATGTTTAGAATGTCATCAACAAGATGAGTACAACAGTGTTGAACTTTCTTGTATCCGTTGTCATGAATTTCATTTTGAAAATTAATACTATCTTAGTAAGCTATAGGAGAATAGAATGATAAATATAACCAAAACAGCATCAAAATTAGTAATTGGATTATTAATTAGTAGTGGATTATTAATTAATAGTGGAACTATGGCCAATGGCTTGCTAAATCATTTCGATGGAATGGGACCCATGCCTGAACAAGTGCAACTCCCTGAACCCATTGATCCGAATTACGTATGGGATTTTCAAGGTTTGTACTTTGGCCCGCAAGCTTCAGAAACTCCTGCTCCTACCCCAGTAAACACAGCTGGACAAGGCAATCATTTAAACATTGATGATGTGAAGTCCGTACTGGCACAAGGCATAAATCAAGCCGGGTCTTTGGGACAGTTAGCAACATTTGCCGTGGTTGATAGAGTGGGTAATGTTTTGGCTGTTTATCGCATGAATGGTGTTGATACCCAAGTAACTATTAGTTCTACTGTGCCAGTTACCGTTGAAACGGGTTTGGACAATATTGTATTGCCATCAGGTGCCAATGGCGATGCTTTAGCAGCTATATCAAAAGCCATTACTGGTGCATACTTATCCAGCTCAGGTAATGCATTTACCACGCGTACAGCTGGGCAAATTATCCAAGAAAACTTTAATCCTGGAGAAGGCAACCAGCCGTCTGGCCCCTTGTTTGGTGTACAATTCAGTCAGTTAGCTTGTTCGGACTTTTCATTGCGGTATGATCCCTTGAAAACAATCGGGCCGCAGCGTTCTCCTTTGGGTTTGTCTGCCGATTCAGGTGGTTTTCCATTGTATAAAAATGGGGAAGTTGTGGGCGGAGTAGGCGCTATTTCTGATAACCATTATGGGGTTGATAAATTTATATTAGATTTCGATACAGACAATGATGAAATTATTGCCCTGGCTGCTACCTTGGGCTATGAACCTGATGAAGATGTAAAAGCCAGCCGAATTACGATAGATGGCAAGACTTTGCGTTATAGTGATGTGACTTTTAATGATGTGAGTATAGCTAGCCAATCTGCAGCCAATTTTGATGGTTTATCAGCTGGTACACTGATAGCTGTAGATGGATACACCGATGGTGTTGTGAAACGGGGCACTGTTTTTGCCAATGCTGAATCTGGTATTCGTGCTGCTGAAAGGTCAGAATTTGCAGGATTAGATGCCTTTGTTTTTGTCGATGAGAACAATGTTGAAAGATATCCGCCTATCGCTGGATCCGATACAGAGCAAATTAATGGGGTAGCGGTATTGTCAGCCATTGAGGTAGGAGAAATTTTACGCTCGGCTTTGGATGTGGCGAATCGTGCCAGGGCACAAATTCGACGTCCATTGGGTTCACAAGCCAGAGTGACTATTGCGGTTGTGGATTCACAAGGCACGGTGTTGGGAATGGTAAGAACCCGTGATGCACCGGTTTTTGGTTCGGACGTGTCCTTGCAGAAAGCCAGAACGTCAGCTTTTTTCTCCAATACAGACGCGGCTGATTTTTTGAATAGCATTACCATAGAAACTAACTATTTTGACACCAATTTAATGGTCAAAGAAACCATTGCAATACCCGACTATGTCACGGCTGTAAAAAACTTTGTCGGTAGTGGTGCGTTAAGTGATGGAATCGCTTTTTCAGATAGAGCAGGTGGTAATCTGTCTAGGCCTTTTTATGCCGATGGCATTCAAGGAAATCCTCATGGACCTTTGAGTAAATCTTTTGTGGATGATCAATGGAGTATTTTCTCAACAGGTTTGCAATTGGATTTAGTGATGAATAAAGTCATCGAACATGTTTTGTTTGCAGCTGGAGTGCCAGACACTACAGATACAGGTAATGTGTGTACTGAAACTGACTCAACCAGATTGGCAAATGGCATACAGATATTCCCTGGTAGTGTGCCTATTTATCGAGGAAATCAATTGGTGGGTGGTATCGGTGTTTCAGGCGATGGGATTGACCAAGATGACATGATTTCATTTTTAGGAGTTCACAATGCGGCTATGGTATTAGGGGGCTCAATCAATAATGCGCCGCCCGATATACGTGCCGATACCCTGACACCGCAGGGAACTAGGTTGCGCTATGTACAGTGTCCTCAATCGCCGTTTTTAAACAGTACCCAAGAAAATGTATGTAGGGGGAAATAATCATGAATATTAATAAAGCTATTCTTTTTATTTTAGTCTCTTCATTAATGATGACATCGATTTTGTTTGTCTCAAGCACAGCATCGGCTCAACCTGGCAATGATTGTGTAGATGAAAGTTCAGATAAATCTGTTAAGAAAAAACGCAGAAGACCCGGTGGTAGCAATCGAGATTGTAAAGTAACAGAAGTGAAGGTGGATTTGGAAACTGGTGATGTGGAAATTGTAAAGTCAGCGGAAAAAGAAACCAAACAACGGACTTATTTAGAGCGCACATTTTCGCCGATTCCAAGACCTGGTTTAGATGATTTTAAAGCCAAAATCCCTATCCCTGATAGGTGGAGAATTGTCGATACATTAGGCTACAAAGACCGTTGGTATGACCCTTTTAACCGCAATGTACTTAAGGCTGATAAGCCAGTTCATGGTGACTGGTTTTTTAATTTAGGGGTTGTTTCTGACACAGTATATGAAGACCGTGAAGTAGCAACACCTGTGGGTCTGCAAAGCAGTAATGACCCAGGTGATTTAGATGTTTTTGGGCAATATCAGCAAAGTTTGATCAATCAAAACTTGGCTGTTGAGTTTGTCTATTACAAAGGTGATACGACTTTCAAACCACCTGATTATGAATACCGATTTATACCTGTATTCAACTATAACTACACACGGATTGAAGAGATATTGGGCTTAAATGTAGACCCAGCAGAAGGGCAAACCAGAAAAGATACCCATATAGGTATCCAAGCATTGTTTTTTGATAAACATTTAAGAGATGTTTCTTCAAATTATGATTTCGACAGTGTCCGGATCGGAATTCAGCCCTTTTCTAGTGATTTTAGGGGGTTTTTATTTCAAGATTCTCCTTTTGGAGTGCGTTTATTCGGTACCAGGGATAACAATAAATACCAATACAATTTGGCTTTGTTCAGGCGCTTTGAAAAAGACACCAACAGTGGGCTCAACGATTTGGGTGAAGATTTGAGAAAGGACGATTTGTTTATTGCCAATTTGTATTTGCAGGATAAGCCAAGGCTGGGGTTCTTTTCACAGTTTACATTAATATATAACCGCAACCGTGAAGACGATATATTTTTTGACACCAATGGATTCATTGCGCGTCCCGCATCTATAGGCACCGAAAGGCCAAGATCCTATGATGTCACTTATTTGGGTTATAACGGAGATGGACATTTCGGGCGATTGAATTTAACCACCTCTGCTTATTATGCTTATGGCGATGAGTCACACGGTACTTACAATGATGTTGAATCAGATATCCGGGCTTATTTCTTTGCGGCTGAGGCCTCGGTTGACTTTGATTGGATAAGATTGAGCGCATCAATTTTATATGGCAGTGGTGATGATGATCCGTTTGATGATAAATCAGAAGGCTTTGATGCCATATTTGAAAATCCACAATTTGCAGGAGCCGATACCAGTTATTGGATTCGTCAGGCCAATCCTTTGATAGCAGGCGGTAAAGTGGCATTGTCTGCTCGCAATGGTATATTAAACTCATTGCGCTCTTCAAAAGAACATGGACAGTCAAATTTTTCAAATCCTGGTATCGGTTTATTGGGTGTGGGCATGGATATGGAGTTATTGCCCGAATTGAGTTTTTCTATGAACGCCAATTATCTTAAATTTGATACCACCGAAGTATTAGAAGTTTCTAGACAACAGGCCAATATTGATAAGGACATTGGTTTGGATTTATCAGCGGCATTTATTTGGCGTCCTTTGAACTCACAAAACATAGTACTTAGGCTGTCCTATGCCCGTTTATTTGCAGGCGATGGTTTCGAACAGTTATTTGGGCAAGGCGATGTTGACTCATTGTTACTCAATATTATTCTAACGTATTAAGGAGAAAGACATGAAATTAGTAAACACGATTAAAATAGTTGGAATATTCTTCACATTAAACGTCGCTTTGGCAGCAGAAAAAGTACGCAAAGTTGAGCGTGATTATGCTTTAGCTCCGAATGCTCCAAAAACTCAGACAAAAGCACAAATGAATGCCAAAAGTGAAGGCTGTATCAGTTGTCACAAAAATACCGATGAAAAAACCATGCACGAAACACCAGCCATCAAATTAGGTTGTACAGATTGTCATGGTGGGAATGCAGAAGTTCATGTGGCTTCAGGCATTAAAAGAGGCGATGAAGGTTATATGCAGACATTAGAAAAAGCCCATGTTTTGCCATTGTATCCTGATGCTTGGCATTTTCCATCGAGTGCCAATCCCAAACGAACCTATACATTATTAAATAAAGAAAGCCCTGAGTTTATACGTTTTATGAATCCTTCGGATTACCGCATAGCCCGTGAGGCTTGTGGTGCTTGTCATTTGCCAATTATTAAGGCAGCAGAAAGTTCAATGATGGCAACCTCAGCTATGTTGTGGGGTGCAGCTTCATACAACAATGGTATATTGCCTTATAAGAAATACCTTCTTGGAGAGGCATATAACAGAGATGGAGAAGCTGTTATGTTAACCGCGCCGATTGAGCCCACAGAAGAAATGTTAAAACGCAGCATAATGCCTGCAATCTACCCGTTGCCTGCTTGGGAAACTGTTAAGCCAGGTGATATATTCCGAGTTTTCGAAGATGGAGGCAGAAACATCACGAATTTGTTTCCTGAAGTCGGATTGCCCAATTCTCTGGGGCAATTGCAACGCATAGAGAAACCCGGAAAACCAGATTTAAAACAATCCAACCGTGGCCCAGGAACAGGTGGGCGAGTATCCATCCCTGTTCTGAACATTACTAAAACCCGTTTAAATGATCCGCACACATGGTTTATGGGAACCAATGATCAACCCGGTGATTATAGAAACTCTGGTTGTGCCAGTTGCCATGTGATTTATGCCAATGACAGAGATCCACGCCATTCAGGAAAATACGCAGAATTTGGACACACAGGAAAAACCCAGACCAAAGATGACACCATTAGTAAAACTGAATCCGGACATCCTTTACAACACAAATTTACCCGGGCTATTCCAACCAGTCAGTGTATGAGTTGTCATATGCATCAACCCAATATGTTTATGAATACCTATTTGGGTTACACCATGTGGGACTATGAATCTGATGCGCCATTTATGTGGCCAGAAGAACAACACTATCCAACTGAAGAAGAAAAACGGCGTACTTTAGATAGAAACCCAGAAGGAGCAGCGGCTCGTGGCAAGTGGAAGGACATGGATTTCGTTTTGGGTGTTTCTGAATTGAATCCTCAGTTAAAAGATACTCAGTTTGCTGATTATCACGGTCATGGTTGGAATTTTAGAGCGGTATTCAAACGCGATAGAGATGGTAATCTACTGGATAAAGTTGGAACTGTTGTTGAAGACGATGATCCCAAGAAATTTAAAAAAGCAGTTCACTTATCATCTATCCATGTCGATGTAGGTATGCATTGTGTTGATTGCCATTATGGGCAAGACTCACATGGCAATGGACATTTATATGGAGAAGTGGCTGCTGCGATTGAAATTTCATGTGTTGATTGTCATGGTACCTCAGATGCTTATCCGAATCTTTATACGTCAGGTCCTGCTGCATTAGATGGAGGAAGTGACTTATCAGCTATTCGCAATCCAGATGGGAAGAAAAGGTTTGAATGGATTGGAGATGATTTAATTCAACGCTCGGTAATGGATCCTGAACTAGAATGGAAAGTCAGTTTAATCAAAGATGCAGTAGATCCTAAAAATCAGCACTACAACGCTAAGGCGGCCAAAGCCAAAACCATGAGCCGCAATACCGAAACAAAGGAGTGGGGAGAAGAAGTGGCCAAGGAGGATTGGGCACATTCGTATGACAATATGGAATGTTATGCTTGCCATACATCTTGGACAACCAGTTGCGGTGGTTGTCATTTGCCGATTGAAGCCAATGCCAAAACCGATCGGCATCACTACGAAGGTGGAAGTACCCGTAATTTTGCTACCTATAACCCACAAGTAGCACGCGACCAAATATTTATGTTAGGTAAACGCGGAACCGCCAAAGGTGGGAAAATCGCACCGGTTCGTTCCACATCGGCTTTGGTTTTATCCTCCACCAATGCCAATCGCGAGAAAATCTACATACAACAACCGCCAGTTGCAGCCAGTGGCTATAGCTCACAGGCTTTTAATCCGCATTTTCCGCATACGACTCGTAAAACAGAAACCAAGACGTGTAATGACTGTCATTTATCAGAATCCAATGACAATAACGCTATTATGGCGCAATTGTTGATGTATGGGACTAAGTTCATAGATTTCATCGGTTATTACGCTTGGCTTGGAGGAGAAGGGCATGTCACAGGTGTCGAAGTAACCGAGTGGGATGAACCACAAGCGGTTATTGGTAGCTATCTACAAAAATATGCCTATCCTGATTTCTTTAAAAATCACCAAGACAAGAACCAAGTGTTAGAGCAAGGTTATGCACACAGATCAGGCACGGTTAATTGCTTACAAATGCGAGCCGAATATTTGTATGTGGCAGAAGGCAAGAAAGGCGTACAAGTTTATGACATAGCATCTATTGCTAACAAGGGTTTTTCACAGCGTATAATCACTGCGCCAGCAAGCCCATTGGGCCATGATTCTCATTTGAAAACTGCCAATGCTACTTGTATAGTATTGCCTACAACTCAGCCCATTCATCCCGACAGAAACACGGGTGATTTAATGCGAATCACAAACGAAGAACAGCCATTTCACCCGATTTATAATTATGCTTTAGTTACAGATTCTAAGGAAGGGTTAATCTTGTTTGATGTCAATACTTTTTCAGATGGCGAGCCAACGAATAACAATATAGATCGGGCTGTCACGTGGAATGAAAATGGCGTGCTAAGTGGTGCTAAATATATGGTTCTTGGGGGATACTATGCTTATATAGTTACTCAAGATGCTTTGGTTACGATTAATTTAGATGACCCTTTGAAACCAAAGTTGGTCAATAGTATTGATTTAAACAAGCCGCAAGCAGCACAAGTTCAATTTAGGTATTTATTTGTAACCGATGCCGATGGACTAAAAACCATAGATATTACTAACCAAGATGAGCCGAAATTATTAGCAAATAATACGGTTAAGTTAAATTCAGCAAGAAAAATGCACTTAGCACGTACATTTGCCTATGTTGCCAATGGCAAAGAAGGCATAGCAATAATAGACATTAAAAACCCAGAAAAGATGTTTTTGTTACAAATGTACAATGCCGAGGGTAAGATTGTTAATGCCCATGACGTTACAGTGGCAAGTACAAATGCCAGTTTGTTCGCATACGTCGCAGATGGTGAGGGAGGGTTGAAAATAGTACAATTAACTTCTCCTGACTTGCAGCCTAAATTCTATGGATTTAGCCCGAAACCTAACCCATTATTGATTGCCAGTTATCCAACAAAATCTCCTGTCTATTCGGTTTCACGAGGTTTAGAGAGAGATCGAGGGGTTGATGAGACAGGAGGGCAAATGGCTGTCTTCGGTCGTGTGGGTTCAAGACCGTTGAATTTAGAAGAAATGCGTCGCTTGTATTTAGACGAAAAAGGCAAACCTTGGTTTGTGGAGGACTGATGAATAAAACACGTTTAATACTGTTACTTGTCAATGTGCTTGTTCATATACTGGTTCATACATCACTAGGTGCTGCGGTTTTGCCTGAATTTAGCCAAGACAAACACATGGGAGTAGCAACCTGTGCCAGTAGTGTTTGTCATGGGCAAAGTACTAAAAGTACCACCGAAAATGTTCGGATGAATGAGTATCGCACTTGGTTAGCAGAAGATGACCATGCCCGTGCTTATAAAACTTTACTGAAGCCTGCATCAAAAAGAATGGCTAGAAAACTGGGTTTGACAAGTGCCCATACTGCAAAGATATGTTTAGATTGCCATGCGGATAATGTACCCAAAGAAAAACGTGGCAAGCGATTTCAAATAACCGATGGTGTAGGTTGTGAAGCGTGCCATGGTGGAGCGCAAAGGTGGTTGTCAGATCACAAAGAAGAAGGAGCAACCCATGCTAAAAACATGACAATTGGCTTATATCCATCTGAAAAACCACGGGACCGTGCAAAACTTTGCTTGTCTTGCCATTTGGGAACCAAAGATAAATTTGCTACCCACAAAATAATGGGAGCGGGGCATCCTCGCCTGAGTTTTGAGCTGGAATCATTTACTCAAAATCAACCAGTGCATTATACGGTTGATGCCGATTATGAGCAAAGGAAAGGCTCAATTCACAGTGTTAATATGTGGTTAACAGGATTAATATACAAAGCGCGAAGTCAAATGGAATTACTGCAATCTAAGCAGTTTAGGCAACATGGATTGTTTCCAGAACTGGCATTTTATGAATGTCAATCTTGCCACAGAGCTATGTCACCATCAAGATGGCCAATTGAACCATTAAGCAGTAATGTAGCACCAGGAAGTGTAAGACTAGACGATGCAGCAATGGTGATTTTGGTGTCAGTTTTAGATGCCCTTGACAATTCTCTTTCAACAGATTTAAAAGTTGCTATTAAAAAATTACACAATTCAAGCACCAAGAATCAAGCCTTGGTAGTTGAAAGTGCAAAATCCTTAGTAGTTGTGCTAGACAGATTTGCCAATTCTATGATTGATACTCAATATACGGCAGCACAGAAAAAACGCATCAGAAAGCAGTTGTTGTCAGATGCAACCAAAAACGCATTTAGGGATTATACCAGTGCAGAACAAGTGATTTTTGCAGTTGACACTCTGTCCATAGATTTAAACGATGAAAATAAATATGTTAAGCAGATAGACAAACTGTACGAAACATTGGATTTTGAAGACAAATATTATCCAGATCAATTTAAAGTGGTTTGTAGCTTGTTTTTAAAGGCCTTGTAAGAAAATGATGAAAACAAATTTCTCCAACAGGTATTAAACCAATGATTCAACATTCGGCAAAAACCAATATAGGACAAAGAAAAGCCAATGAAGACAATTTTTTTATTGATGAAAAACTGGGTTTGTATATTGTTGCTGATGGCGTAGGCGGTCTTGCGAAAGGAGAAGTCGCCAGCCAATTAACCTGTGAAACCATTCATGCAAGTGTTAAACAAGGTAAAACCTTAAGTGAAGCTGTAATGAATGCACACCATAAAATAATCGAAGAAACAAAATCTAATGAACAACTAAAAGGAATGGCATCTACAGTGATTGTTGCTAAATTTGATGGCAATGCTTATGAACTGGCTTGGATTGGTGATTCCAGGGCATATCTATGGGATGGTGGTTTAAAGTTGATATCCAGAGATCATTCCTATATCGAATTGTTATTAGAAACGGGCCACATTACTTATGAGCAGATGAGAACCCATCCGGATAAGAATGTTATATCTCAAGCTTTGGGTATTGAAAGAAAGGAACTTAAGGTAGCAACAAACAGTGGTACATTAGAAAAAGATCAAATATTGATGCTTTCTACTGATGGCTTGTATGAAATTGTTCAAGAAATCCAAGTGATTAAGCAGATTACGAAAATGGTCAATATAAAGAGTTTAACAACCAAACTGGTCAACTATGCGGTGAATTCTGATGGCAGGGACAACATAACGTTGTTAACGATTCAGAGTGATTCAGACTCAGAAAATAATCAGCAAGTGATTCAACCAATAGTGATCAGAGAATTTGACAGTGAAACAGGTGAAGTTATTTCCAACGAGAGCGAAACAAATGTTGCAGAAGAGGCAAATGACAATTCAAAAGACAATAAACTAACTGTAAAGAGCATCACTCCAAGAGTAGTTGAGACTGAAAATAGTAAAGTCAATGAGAAAGTAAAGGCTTCAGAAGTGCTATTGTTATTGTTAATTATTATAGCCATACTGATTATCGTCACATTGAATTTATAGATTAAATTAAGGTCATTGTAGTTGGACACTGTATTTATAAAGTATCCAATGTATAATTGCAAGGTTAGAGACATGCTCCTTGTATCAGGATTCAATTGTAAGGTGGGTTTACCCACCATGAACAATCGTAGAAACCTTTATTTATTACTGTTACAAATAGATGGAGATGTCCGTTCGCAAGCATAACACTGTGCGGTTTTAAATTTGCGCGGTAATGACGGCGGGTGCAAAAAATTACTAAATAACATACAATTTTATAATTTAACAAATTAAAAAGAGATTAAAATGCAAGGTCAAGATAATGACAAAACAATATTAGGGGGAGTTACGTTAGACTTGGTATACTCCATTGTTTCTGAGCAGGAAAAGCAGTATCGGCTAGAAGGTGGAGAAATAGTTGGTAGGGGCAAAGATTGTGATATTTTTATAGATGATAAAAAAATATCAAGAAATCATGCTGAACTCAATATAAAAAATGGTAGGTTGCAACTCAAAGATTTAGGCTCTAGTAACGGTACATTTTTAAATGGCAATAAAATTACTGATGAAACAAACCTGGCGAACGGAGACACTGTTAGTTTTGAAAAGCACATTTTTACGGTTAAAATTGAGATGTCACAAAATCAACAAGAGGTAGAAGCAGAACCTGTTGAGGAAGACGACAGTGATTATACTGCTGTTGTTGATATGTCAGAAGAATATTTAGCGAAATTATCCGCTGCATCAAAAACTTCTGAGCCACCCAAGCCCCCAATGGTAGAAAAAACAAAAAAAGAGCCTGTAGCAAAAGAACCTGTAGCAAAAGAAAAAAGTAAGCCAGAAAAGAAAGTTCAATCAGAGAAGGTTCAATTAAAGAACAAGGAAGAAAATATCCCCAAAAGCTGGGTTGAAGAAACTGGCTCGGTTGACGGAACAAGAATGATGGATATTGGACAGTTAAATGCGTTAAGAGCGGGAGCAAATATTGTCAGTAAAAATGATTCTGATGTCACTCGATTACACTGCTTTATAGACGGTCAAGAAGAGATAATAGAATTGAATATCAGTGATTATGCACAAGCTTCTGGTTGGGAAATTGGCAGGGATTCTTCCTGTGATATTGTATTAGATCATACCAGTGTCTCAAATCGACATGCACAAATCATACACCAAAATGGAAGATGGAAAATTGTGAACTTGGTTTCAACTAACGGTATTTTAATCAATGGCCAAAAGAAGTTAACTACTTATTTGTCTGATGGCGATAAAATCGGTTTGGGTTCAGTTAATTTATTTTTTAAAGCAACTAAATCAGCTCAAAAATCTTTCAAGAAAAGCAATTCAGTGCAGAAAACAAATAAACAGTTTCCTGTGGTGCCGGCTTTGTTGGGTGTAATCTTGATTGTTCTAGCAGTCCTGATTTATCTGTATATGAAATGATGAGGTTAACTAAGAGCTTGTCCGAGAATAGAAAATCTATTACAGAAAAGCTGAATTTGTGCCATTTTCAGCTGTTTTTCGTCACATAGCGGAGCTATTCTCCTCAAAAAAGCCAAAAATCGCCCTAAACCCAGCTTTCCTTCATGACGATTCCTATTCTCGGACAAGCTCTAGTGCCTGAGCGAAAAAGAATATTCTACTGCGGAAAAGCTGGATTTTGACAAAATTCTTCCTTATCCTCGTCAAATAGCCAGCTATTTTCCTCAAAAACACTCCTGGAGAGTGTTTTCACGCAAGCCGCGAAGCGGTAAGTATCAGGACGATACGCATAAATAATGAAAAATTATTGCCGAAAACCAGACTTCCCCTCGCTACGAATACTTTCTCGGTCAAGCACTAACTACTTTCTTCATCATTCTCACGAGCTGCAATAGCCAACCTGTAGGAGAGACATCTTTAACTGGATATTGCGCCTTTGTAGCAATGACGCGCGAGTGTGAGTAGACAGGTTGTAAGAAGGAAAAATTTCGGCTAGCTTTCTAACTGTTCAGATATTTCTAACCATTCATTTTCAAGTTCAATAATTTTTATTTTTATTTGAGTTTGATTGATGGTGTTTTCTTTGAGTTTTTTTGAATTCTCAGAAGTGTAAATTGCTTCATCGAGTAAAATTTTCTCTATTTCATGTTCTTTGCTTTGTAATTTACCAAGTTCCTTTTCAATGGCTCGAAGCTTTTGTCTTAAAGGTTTTTGATTTTGGCGAATCAATGCGGAATTTTGGCGCTGTTGTTTCTTTTGATTGTTTTGTTTTGTTTGCTTGGTTGAGCTGTCGTTTTTTGAAGTTAGTCTGTTTTTTCTGGTTTCGTTGGCCCAATGGTAATAATCTTGTAAGTCACCATTAAATTTAGTGACTTTACTATCGGCAACCAAAATGAGTTTGTCGGTTACTGTGGAAAGTAAATGTCTGTCATGAGAAACCAAAATCATGGCTCCATCAAAACTTTGTAACGCCACACTTATGGCGTGACGCATTTTTATATCAAGATGATTGGTGGGTTCATCTAACAACAGTAAATTGGGTTTTAGATAAACCGTTAACGCCAATACTAACCTTGCTTTTTCACCACCAGAAAAGTGTTCAATACTTTCTTTTGCCATGTCATTATGAAAATCAAAACCACCCAAGAAATTTCTGGCTTTTTGCTCGCTTATATTTGGATCAAGCAATTTTAAATGGTTAATAGGGCTTTGATCCATGTGCAATTGTTCAATTTGGTGTTGAGCAAAATAACCCACCTTAATTTCCTTTGCATGTTCCACAGTACCGTTAAAAATAGCCAGTTCATTGGCCAATAATTTTATTAAGGTGGATTTTCCAGCCCCATTAAATCCCAGTAATCCAATTTTGTCGCCTTTTTCAATCATCAATTCAATGTCTTTAAGAATGGTAATCTCTCCATACCCCGTGTCTGCTTTATCTATTTTAATTAATTGTTGAGGAATAAATCCTTCAATTGAAAAGTTAAAATTAAAGGGTGAATCCAGTTGTGCGGCGCTAATGATTTCCATCCGGTCTAAAGCCTTGATTCTGCTTTGTGCCTGCTTTGCCTTGGTGGCTTGATAGCGAAATCTGTCAATGTATTTTTGCATGTGTTTAATTTGACGTTGCTGACTTTGATATTGAGATTGTTGTTGATTGAGTTTTTCTGCGCGCACTTGTTCAAAAGAGTCATAATTTCCCGTATATTGGGTTAATTGATTATTTTCAATATTGATTATTTGATTGCACACAGAGTTAAGAAAGTCCCTGTCATGGGAAATCAATAAAACAATTCCCTGGTATCTTTTTAGCCAAGATTCGAGCCAAATAATGGCTTCTAAATCTAAGTGATTGGTTGGTTCATCTAACAACAGTATTTCAGAACGGCACATCAAGGCTTGCGCTAAATTCAAGCGCATTCTCCACCCACCAGAAAAAGAATTAACTGAATTTTTTTCTTGTTCTGTGGTAAAGCCTAAACCGTTAAGCAGTTTGGATGCTCTGGCAATAACCGTGTACCCATCAATTTGTTGCATTTGATCATAAATTTCTGCTAATTTATTGGAGTCGTTGTTTTGTTCAGCACGATTTAAGTTGTTTTCTAACTGCCTGAATTCCTTATCGCCATTGATCACATAATCAATAGCAGATTCATCTGAATTGGCTATTTCTTGAGCAACATGAGCAATGATTAATTTCTTTGGAACATACAATTCACCCGTATCAGGTTGAAGTTCACCCAGTATTAACTTGATGAAGCTGGTTTTTCCAGTGCCATTAGCGCCAGTTAAGCCCACTTTGGTTTTAGGGTTTATGGTGACAGTGACGTTTGTAAAGAGCTCCTTCTTTCCCCGTCTCAATGACAAGTTGCTAAACTTTAACATAGGCTATTGACCAACCTTATTAAGACTGTTTTAAGTGATTCTGCTTTGTCAGACAGAAAGCGATTATTGCTTTCATCAAGGTAATTAATTTGAGACAGTTCTATTTGAATGGCGTGAATGTGTTCTTTTGGATTACCATAGTTTCTTGTGATGTATCCCCCTTTAAACCTTTGATTAAAAACAGATGAAAATTTATTTTGAGATTTTAAAACAGTCCTGATTTTATCCTCAATAGTTTTAGAACAGCTTTTTCCACTGTTGGTGCCAATATTTATGTCAGGCAATTGGCCAGTAAAAAATCGTTCAACATGTGATTTAATGCTGTGCGCGTCGATTAATATCGCATATCCGTGTTGTTCTTTTATCACTGCTAATTTGTCTTTGATGATTTGATGGTACGGTTGCCAATATTGGGTGATTCTTTGCTGTATGTTTTCGGGCGTAGGTTCTTTGGTATATAGTTTCTGGTTGTCAAAACTAGAGGTAGGGCAAAGATTGGTAGTGGACATGCCAGGGTACAAACAGGAATCATCTGCTGGACGATTCATGTCGATGACATATCTTGAGATATGTGTTTTCAAAACACTGATGTCAAAATCCTTTGCAAAACTAAACAATTGTGCAACAAAGAAATCTCTATCAGGAGTTTTGTGCGCAAATTCATGCATGTTTTTCAAAACAGATTCAGGTATAAAACTGCCATCATGCGGAATAGAAATTAGAATAGGTGAGTTTCTGTGGTGGAACAAATAGTTTTTGGTCACGTTTGTATAGTCATTATTAAAATGGCATTATAACAGGGATTTGGAATCAAAAAAAAGCCTCTTTAGAAAAGAGGCTTTTATTCTCAATAGTACGTTAACTTAATGGGCTTCAGTAAAGATCATAATTGGAACATTGGCTCTTGTCCATGTCCCGCCTTCATTGCCTTGATAGGTGATATTTACAGTAATGGTTCCATCATCAGCGCCTGTATTGCTGTTTAATGTCAATGAAATAATGCCGGTCTCAGAAGCAACCAATTCTACAGATGCGGCATCTCTGGCAAACCCTTTAAACTCAGTCATGTTAATATTGATTTCTTGGCCAACATTAAAACCGCTTTGCAATCCTTGAGCCCATCTAGCTTGGCCAGTGGCATCAAAATAATAAATAGTCACCACGATTAAATCACCTGCAAATGATAGCGATAGACCCCAGCCATCATCATCAACACCAGTCCACCATGTGCCGCCAAAATCGGGAGTGGGATATGAGTCCTGTGAAATCAATGGTTCAATACACCAGTCGCCTTGTTGACTGCCCAGTTGCCAACTGGCTACGGCTAAGTCTTCACTGCGGTTAGTGATTCCATCATTACAGGCATCAGATGACTGGGCATTATCATTGTTAAAATCAATTTTCAGTATATTGGTGCCGATTGATGTGTCAATGGTGTTCGGGTTGCCTTGTCCAGTTGCATCAACGGTAAAATCATGGGTGAATCTTAGCAGTGTATCTCCTTCCATATTGACATTTAAAATATTGTTTTCTAAAGTTGCAAGTGAAGTATACCACTCAGGGGTACCATCAGTTTTGTAAGTATAAAAAACGGTAAAATACAAATCTGTATTAGCAATGGGCTCAATCACAAAGCCATGTCCGTTTCTAGCACGATCATAATATAGACCAGCTTGGGGTCTATCAGGGGCGGTATTTACTGTGCAAGCATTGGGTGTTTGGATATTTGGATATTGAATACTGTCCAAGTAAAAACCTTCCATTTCAACGCCGGGATCGGTTGATAGTCGCCATCTGATTGTTACATCTGAACCAGTGAATGCAGAAAGATCGTGAGAGAATGTTTCAAACACATCATCGTTAGACCCACTAAATGCGCCCTGTGTGCTGGCATATTCGCAAGCATTTACTGGATTGGCTGTGGTTTCGGAAAAATCACCAGGGTAGCCACCATCTGGTGGTAAATCCACCCAAGTTACGCCATTGTCAACAGAGATTTCTACCACCACCCCATCCCAGTTTTCTTCAAGGTTGTATAGGGCTTTGTAACTAATTGAAGGGTTGGGTTCATCGCTGGGTAAAGAAATGGTATTGGAGACCATGCTGCTACATTGGTTGTTCGGGTAGTTGCCATTTGCTGCGCCAGTTTTGTAGCTTAATATTCCGTCGGCGGATTTTCCAGAGACCACTTGCCAAGGAAAAGATAAGTTCATTATGGAAATACTGTCTACATCTTCAAGAAGTGGGCTAGAGGTAAAGCCGTTTCCAATTGCTTGGCTTCTTAATCTTAGTGTGCCAGTTGTTTCAGTTCCGCTGTTGGGGCCTGTTCCATTTAGGCTGTCGTCTTCTGCTCTAATAATATAATAGGCTGCTTCACTGGGCGCTCTAATATCGTTATAACTGGTTGATGTAACAGTGGTAAGAAGACTCTGTGAATTAGGTGTAAAGTCGCGGTCAATAGAACGATAAATGTTGTATCTGATATTAGGGGAACTAGGGCAGTTGCTAGACCCAGGTGACCATTGTAATTTAGTCTGGCAAATATCGCTTACATTGTCAGTAATTTGCACTGATCTTTGTGAAAAACTCGGAAGAAAATCACAAGCTTGAGTTGAGGTAATATCAACACAAGCTGAAGACAGGTTGCCTAATCCTCTGAATTGTCCAGCTCTTATTTTGTATGCATATTGAAGCCCATTTGACGTTCTGAAATCAGTATAATTACTGTTATCTGATTGCCCAACAAATCTTAACTTCTTAAAATCAGCATTCGCACAACTGCCTTGGACCCGATAGATCTCATAATAATCAGCATTGTCACCGCCACTCCATTCTAAAAGCACACCGTTATCTCCTAAGATTGTGCTGTTTAAACTGGATATTTCAGTCAGTTCTGCAGGATTAGAATCGATGTTATCAAAATTTCCTGTTGCGACCAGTCCAAACCCTTGTCTGAATGAATTGACCGTTTCATCGCCAGGAACATTGGTTCCTTTTACTGTTATTGTATATATGCCATCTACTGGATTGGGGATTCTAACCTGTTCTACTGTATTAATACTGTCTCTTTGACCACCAGTACCTGAAACAGCAATATCACTAAAGACATTGCCTTTGTAGATTTGACCATTAAGTTTAACTTCTAAATCGATGTCATTAACCAATGTTTTGCTTGCGCCAAATGCTGCGGGAACGTCATACCATGCAAGCGTAACAGTCAGGGGTTGATCGGTTTTTACTCCCAGCTTTATTTCAGTGCTTTCACCTGTTTTTAAGCCATTGGTATTGACCATTTCCCAAGCCCTCAATTGTTTGTCGCTGTCATCAAACATGATTGAATTGCTAAGAAAAACTCGCCCCCAGCCAATATCTTTATCAAAATGTCCGCCATCAATACCAGCACCGTTGATTAGGGTGGCTTTCATTAAGGGGCCGGTTGGAATGTGTGAGTCAGCAGGATTTGCAACACCTGTTGGGTAAAACCCGTCTGTATAGTATTGACGCATCATAGCCGCAGCCCCTGCAGTGATAGGTGTTGCCATCGATGTTCCGCTAAGAGTAGCGGTACTGGGCGGAGTTATTTCTGTTGTATTGATTTCATTGCCTCTTGCAGATTCAATTCTTGATCCAGTTGCCATGATATCGGGTTTTATCCGCCCATCATCTGTTGGGCCTCGATTAGAGAAGTTCGTTTCAAAGGGGCTGTTGCCATGTGCTAAAGCACCTACAGTCAGAACGTTTTTTGCAACAGCCGGAGAGCCAACAGAGTTAATGCTTGCTCCATCATTACCAGCGGCAAATAGAATCAGCATGTCTTCAAAAGTTCTTAAAGTACCATCAACCCTAAAGTCACCAAAGGTATAAGCTCCTTCTGTCTCAGAGCCATAAGAATTTGAGTGTATTCTTGCACCTGCATTATAAGCTTGCTCCCACATAGGTGAAGAACCTTGTCCGGTTAAAGCTGCAATGGTTTCGCCGTCTTCATCCTCAGTAAGACCACCTATGTCTTGGAACAATATTTGTGCATTGGGTGCCATACCATCATCATTGTCATAGCCTGAACTAGTCGGCGATGAGATACTTCCTGAGCCAGGTGTTCCTACATAGCCTTGTTCTCTGTCACCAGCAATAGACCCAGTAACATGGGTTCCATGAAAACTTGCCCCAGAATGGTCGTATGCCTGGGCCCCTGGCATAACAAAATAACCAATAACTTTGTTGTTAGGGAACAATGTACCTACGATTGGTGGAGATGTGTCTTCAGCTTGTGTAACAACACTGGTTATTGTTGTTCCGTTGTCATAATGTACAAACCAGTCTTCGTTGGTATCTAAACCGCTATCTGCAACGCCAACTATTTGGCCGCTTCCCATTAGTCCCTTGTCCCAAATAGGTGTGTTGCTTGGTCGATATCTGTCATCTGCTGGACCACTATCCGGATCTGCATTGTCCTGAATAGCAGAGACCGCCTCGGTATTAAATAACCTCATCGGAAGTGAGGGTTCTACGTATTGCACTGCATCTATTGAAGCCAATTTATTTAACACTTGTGATAAATTTTTGTTATCCACAGTCAGTTTTATAAGGTTGTTGGCGCCCAAATAGTTTAATTCAATTTGAGTATTGGGCAGAAACTTTCTAAATATCAACGGGATTGAATCTTGCTTTACGTTTTTAAAAACCGAGACTGCCAAATCATATTTCTTCAAGTTCTTTAGGTTGTTCGGCCACAAAGAAGGGGATACTTTATAAGACGACAAATAATTGCCAGTCCATCTAATATCATTCTTGCTATTTAACAATGAGTCGATTTTACGATCAGATACTACGACAAAGGCATTGTTGGGCAGATAAGAAACGACCTGAATACCATTTTTTCTTAACCAACTTGAATCAGCTTTGCCATCTTCGAATTGAATTATTGTGTAACTTGAGGATTCCTTTACTGCTAGCTTAGATTGGTTAAAATCTAAAGTTTCATACAAGGGATCAAACGAACCCACTGCAAGAACCAGTTGGTTAGATGTTGATTGAGATGCCTGGTAAATGGTTGGCTTACCTGCTTTAATTACTTCCATATTGCTTAAACCAATATCAGCATGTAATTGAATAGATAGTCCCAAAGAAGTTATTAGTATTAGTTTATTAATCATTTTTTCCTCATTGTGAATCAATTGTTTTTTGTTTTGGCTAATGCTAACCATGTTTCTACCACAGTATCGGGGTTAAGTGACACACTGTCAATGCCTTGGGCCATTAACCATTGAGCTAAATCAGGGTAGTCAGAGGGCCCTTGGCCACAAATGCCGATGTATTTGTTGCGTTTTTTGCAGTTGTATATGGCCATTGCCAATAGTTTTTTGACTGCTGGGTTTCTTTCGTCAAATAAGTCAGCAACTAAACCAGAGTCTCTGTCTAAACCCAATGTTAATTGAGTCAAGTCATTTGAACCAATCGAAAAACCATCAAAAATATCTAAAAATTCATTGGCCATCAGAGCATTGGATGGCAGTTCGCACATCATGATGATTTTTAAATCATTTTCTCCTTGAGTGAGTCCAAATTTTTTCATGATTTCGATGACTTTTCTGCCTTCTTCTAAGGTGCGAACAAAAGGCACCATAGCCCATATATTGGTCAGACCCATTTCATCGCGAATATATTTCAAAGCTTTGCACTCTAATTCAAAACATTCTTGAAAGGACGGATCGATATAGCGAGATGCGCCACGAAAACCAATCATCGGGTTTTCTTCAAAAGGTTCGTATTGTTTGCCACCAATCAAATTGGCATATTCGTTTGATTTGAAATCTGACAATCGAACAATAACAGTCTCAGGCGCAAAAGCGGCCCCCAAGGTGGCAATGCCTTCTGCCAAGCGTTTGACGTAATAATTTATCGGATCACCATAGGCTTTAATCATGGGGTCGACTATTTGTTTGATGTCATCGGGCTGTTCATCGTAATTCAACAGTACTTTGGGATGAATACCAATCATGCGATTGATGATAAATTCCAAACGAGCAAGCCCAATGCCTTTGTGTGGTAATCGAGCGAAATCAAAAGCCCTGTCTGGGTTGCCAACATTCATCATGATTTTTAAAGGGGCTTCTGGCATGCTGTCTAAATTGGTTTTTATGATCTCGAAATCAATAATTTCATCGTAAACAAAGCCGGTATCTCCTTGACTACAAGAGACGGTCACATCAATGCCGTTGGCAATTTTTGTGGTCGCATCACCACAGCCAACAATTGCCGGAATGCCTAGCTCTCTGGCAATAATCGCGGCATGGCAAGTTCTGCCTCCACGATTGGTAACAATAGCTGCTGCACGTTTCATGATGGGTTCCCAGTCGGGGTCAGTCATATCGGTGACCAATACATCACCTGCTTGGACTTCATCCATTTGCGAAATGCTGTCAATCACTTTGGCCACGCCTGAACCAATTTTCTGACCAATGCTGCGGCCTTCACAAATCACATTGCCTGATTTGCTGATTTGATATCTTTGAATGGTTTGGGTGTTTTTATCTTGGCTTTTAACGGTTTCTGGCCTGGCTTGTACGATATAGAGTTTGCCAGTTATACCATCTTTGGCCCATTCTATGTCCATTGGGCGTTGATAGTGTTTTTCAATAATCATGGCCTGTTTCGCCAATTCTGTTACCTCTTCATCATTAATTGAAAAGATTTGAGCCCGTTGGTTTTCTACATTTTGTGTGACCACATCTTTTGCATCACAATAGACCATCTCTATGTGTTTAGAACCCAAGTTACGTCTTAACACAGCAGGTAAGTTTTTTTCAATATTGGGTTTGTAAACATAAAATTCATCGGGATTAACGGCACCTTGCACCACCATTTCGCCTAAGCCATAAGAAGAAGTGATAAACACCACATCTTGGAATCCAGATTCCGTATCAATGGTAAACATGACACCACTGGATGCCAAATCACTGCGAACCATCAACTGTACACCCGCTGATAAATGAACGTCATGGTGATCAAAGCCTTGATGAACACGATAAGAAATAGCTCTGTCATTGTACAAAGAAGCATAAACTTCATGCACTTTTGCCAGCACATTGTCTGCGCCTTTTACATTGAGAAAAGTTTCTTGTTGTCCAGCAAAAGAGGCATCAGGTAAGTCCTCAGCCGTTGCCGAGGAACGCACAGCAACGGAGGCATCGGCGCCAATTTCAGATTCCATTTGTGCAAAAGCTTTGCGTATTTCTTCTTCGAGTTTGGGTTGGAAAGCGGTGTCCATGACCCATTGTCTGATTTTTTTACCCACTTGCGCCAAAGCTTTTAGGTCATCAATATCTAGACTGTTGAGTTCGCTATTTATTTTTTCATCCAAGCCTGTTTGGCTAAGAAAATCTATAAATGCTTGAGAAGTTGTGGCAAATCCACCAGGAACACTTACACCCAAATCGGATAAGTGTGTTATCATTTCGCCCAATGATGCATTTTTGCCTCCAACTTTGGCTAAATCATTCATTCCCAATTGATTGAGTTGCAAGATGTATTCAGACATGTATGATGATACCGTTTTAATAAAGCGTTGTATTCTATCATTCGTAGACTTCATAAATGTTATAAAATTATTAAATCATGAAAAAATGTACGATATTCTATGTTTCTGATGGAACGGCTATAACCGCGGAGACGGTTGGGCACTCTTTAATCTCACAATTTAAAGACATCAAGTTTCAACAAATCCGCATTCCTTTTATCGACTCAATTGAAAAAGCACAAGCTGCTGCGGATCAAATTAAGTCGGCAAAAGGCGACTTCCAAGCGCTTGTTATTAATACAGTTGTTGATATTGAATTAAGAATAATCATCCATTCTGGAGGCGGCTTAAAATTAGATCCATTTAATCGACTTTTGCGAGAAATTGAGGACAATTTACAAATTAAACGCTCTCCAGTTGTTGGCAAAGCACATGGAATTGTTAATTCGAAAGCCTACAATGCAAGAATTGATGCCACCAACTATGCCTTGTTGAATGACGATGGTGTGAGTGTGGATTACAGTGATGCTGATTTGATCTTATTGGGTGTTAGCCGCTCGGGTAAAACACCTACCTGCTTGTATTTAGCACTCCAATATGGTGTAAAAGCAGCCAATTATCCTTTAACAGAGGAAGATTTAGACAAATTAAAAATTCCTAATAATATTTTAAAACACAAAGAAAAAGTGTATGGGCTGACCATAGACCCATTTAGATTGTCACAGATTAGGGCAGAACGAAGAGCGGGAACGCAATATTCCAATCCGCGTCAATGCCAACGCGAGGTCAGTGATGCAGAATCGATGTTTTTAAAAAATGGTATTCAACACTTAAGTACTACAGATACTTCGATAGAAGAAATTTCAGGCAAAATTTTAGTTGCATTGAACCTCAATAATCGACTACACTGAAAAAATGTTAGACAATAAAAAAAAATTCCAAAGAAGGTCAGAGGTAAGACTAGCAACAAGACCAAAAACCATAAAATCCCAATACATCAATAAACAATGTGTGTCTGTTCAACACGAAGACAATTATCAATTGTTAAGCATGCTGTTGCCCATTAAATTGCTAGAAAATGCACACTACAAAAGCAAGTGTTTTAACCAACCACAACTCAATATTCAAGTCGTTAATCAATACAAGTACACCACAGAACTAGAGTTTAGCTACCTCTTTGAATTTGGCAAAAGCGAAACCATCAGTATAAAATTGTACCACGATGCAAAAGTAGCAGAAATTGTTTACTGTACCGATGTCCAGCAATTTATTCGTTTGATGGGACCCAAAATATGCCCCAAAATTCATAAAGAAACCAGAAGCGTCTTAAATAATTTCTTGAACAAATGGTTGAATTTTTTACTCAACAATGGCTACAACTCACAACATTGGAATCAATGTTCGCAAATTCAGATTAATACGATTGAAAATAACTAATGGAATAGTCATTGCACATCTTGTAAAATACCCTTTTAATTAAATAACGAGAATAAATATGGGCGTATTGGTCGGTAGAAAAGCACCAAACCTTAAAGGTGCAGCAGTTTTAGGCAATGGTGAGATCATTGATAATTACAACTTCAAGAAAGCCACAGAAGGAAAAATAAAGGTGCTTTTCTTTTATCCTTTAGATTTCACCTTTGTTTGTCCCTCTGAGTTGATTGCTTTTGATCACAGATTGGCAGATTTTGAAAAACGTGGTGTAGAAGTAGTTGGTGTTTCAATAGATTCACAGTTCACCCACAACGCTTGGAAAAACACACCCATAAACAAAGGCGGTATTGGTCAAGTTAAATACACCTTGTTTGCCGATGTGACACACAAAGCATGTAAGGCTTATGATGTAGAAACTCCAGATGGTGCAGTGGCATTTCGAGGTTCATTCTTAATTGATGCCGATAATGTGGTTAGGCACCAAGTGGTCAACGATTTGCCTTTGGGTCGTAACATCGATGAAATGTTGCGCATGGTTGATGCCTTGATTTTCCATGAAAAACACGGCGAAGTTTGCCCAGCAGGCTGGAAAGACGGCGATAAAGGTATGGATGCTTCGCCCGATGGTGTGGCAGAATATTTGTCAACAGAAGCAGATAAACTGTAATTTCTCCTTCTTTTTAGAAGTAAAAACCCCGTTTACCGGGGTTTTTTTATGGCTGAATCAATTTTCGACAAATAGCAATATATTGCCTTTGCCATAAGTGAGTTTGACTGTGTCTTTTACAGCCGTATTCCGGGTGCCAATTATATTTTTTTTTATGCTCAGGTTTAAATCGTTTAAAGGGTATTTCAACCCATTGCTGTTGACATTTTTAGCTTTAGGGAAAGGAAACAGTGAAATGATTTTCCCCTGAACATGGTTGATTACAAATTCCTTGGGTATGAAATAGTAGTTTTGCCTATCATCGTAAAATTTAATGCAAAGTTTCTTTTTGTATTTCAAAGCAGTACTCATATTGCCCAAGAAATGGTCTTGCTCCAAGCCATTGGCAGCATAAACATGTACATGGTGAAAGTCGCTTTCAACAATGATTTTTAAAGCTTTCTCAAAATCGGTAAAGTTTTGATCCGGAGTATGGATATGCTCAATATTTTTAGGTAGAGCTTTTATGGAATCAAAATCTCCGATGATCAAATCTGGTTTAATATCGAATTCATTCAAATAATCATAGGCTCCATCTACACAAAAGACTTTTTTATATTTTGATAAGTCAGGGATAATTGAAAGCCTTTCGCCATTTAGAAATAAGGCAATTGTATGGGTTTTTTGAGATAAAGTATTCACAGAGATGGTGTTTGTCAGCATGGATGATTTTAAAATTCAATGTGAGATGATTATACCACAGTTTGCCTATATTGTAGCTAATCTACATTGTAACTTATAGCTCAATAAATCGGTAGGTTGGCGTTGAGGCACGAAACCCAATATTTCGAGGTCTCAACAAAAGCAATTGTCCGCAGATGAACGCGGATAACGCAGATGAAAAATCGTAGGTTTGTTTTCACAAAAAAAAATAATGATAATTTTAAGATGGTGTTAACCCAATAATGAACAAGTTACCGCACACC
>CAZLZZ010000021.1:0-30050 GCA_964564165.1 uncultured Alcanivoracaceae bacterium
TAGCCTGCTCTCAAAATCAAACCGTCGTTGTATTCCCACTCATAGCCGGCTTTAACAACAGTCATGTCATTGTAACCAAAACCAAAACCGTTGCTACCACCACCACAGCCAGGGCCTGATGCAGCAAGTGAACCTGTAAATAAGAAGGCATTTAAGGCATCAAAACACTGACCACCAGTTAATGGCGTAAGATCATTACCAATTGCCGCAATATCGCTGTAATTGATGCGCTGAAAATCTGCCACAAATATGCCTTTTTCACCGACATCTGCAGAAATACCGAACGTCCAAGTTTCAGGGATATCAAAATCACCGCCTTCAGCAAACAATCCTCTGTATTCGTCGAATTCACTCATCTGCATTTCTGATTGGTAAGATGCCCCAAATCTAATGCCATCTGATATTTTGCTGTTAAATCCGACTTTGAAACCATACCCACCAGAAGTTGCAAAGCCATTGTTTGTTAATTGTTCTGGGAAATTGGTCACTCCTGCAAAAGCACCTAAACCTGTGGCTTTAAATCTTTGGAACACCCCCATTAAACTGATGCCTATTGAGGAATCATCCCCTACTTTTCTAGCATAGGTAGGTGCGACAAATAATTGCATTAAATCAATGCCCAGTGTACCACCGCCAAACGTACCTGGAGCTGTAACAATTGTGCCTGTGCCTGGATTAAAGATATTGGCTGTTCCACCTTGATATTCTGTATTCATTCCACCGTTGCCATAAACCATAACTCCAAAAGAAGAACGATCTGTTAACATCTTATTCCAACCAAAGCTCGGTACAGGAAACACTTGATTTTCTGATTTGATATTTTGCTCCCCAATTGAGAACGGTAACTGACAAGGAGCAACACCAGGAGCGCTACAACTTGGAATCACGCCAATCGGAGCAAAACCATTGGGCAATGCTGGAGCGCCTTCTACTTTGTATGCTCTATCAGGATTAAATAGATTCAAGCCTAAGTCCCAACGATCACCAGCAAAAACCATATTTGCAGGGTTGGTAGCACCAGCCAATGAATCAATATTTTTCACTTTTGCAACACCGGCACCAGCTAAACCAGCTTCGGTTTGTGAATAGGCATGAGCAAAATAGCCATTGGTAGCAGAAACAGATCCTGCCATTGTTAAAGATGCAGTAATGGCCGCTGCCAATAAAGTATTTTTGTTAAAAATTTTCATTCAATTAATCCTCTTGATTGATGTAAAGTTAAGATAGCGTTAAAGGTTAGCTTAATTTGCTTTATTTGTAAACAAATTAGATTAATATTAGTTATTTATAAATTAGCATTTGGTAATATATAATCTTTAAAACAGTTACTTTTTTTTCAATATGCCTTGATATTTTTACAAAACAGTCCAAAATTGAAGAATCATAACAACCGATTTAAGCAAACATGTCAGAAAAAGATTTATCTTGGGACAACCAAACACTGGTTTTCGAAGAAACAGAACAACAAATCAAGGAACCTTCCATGTACAAGGTTCTGATTATTAATGACGATTTCACCCCGATGGAATTTGTCATTGATGTACTCACCCGTTTCTTTAGGATGGATCAAGAAAGGGCCACCCAAGTGATGATGCACGTACATACCCGCGGCAAAGGATTGTGTGGTATTTTTACCCATGAAATTGCCGAAACAAAGATGATGCAAGCCAATCAATATGCCAAAGACAGTGCTCATCCGTTGCTTTGTGTTATGGAGAGTGTATAAATGTTAGACAAAGAATTAGACGACTGTATTAGCAAAATCTATCAATTGGCGATTTTTGACCGCCATGAATTTTTAACTATGGAACATTTAATGCTCGGCTTGTTAAAAAACACCCAAGTCAATCATGTGTTGGATGCCTTGGA
Organism: uncultured Alcanivoracaceae bacterium; assembly: GCA_964564165.1. Classification (GTDB taxonomy): domain Bacteria; phylum Pseudomonadota; class Gammaproteobacteria; order Xanthomonadales; family Marinicellaceae; genus NORP309. The sequence continues at coordinate 1,870 of CAZLZZ010000021.1, forward strand.
TTGCGATATTGATTTGTTAAAAACAGAATTAGAACAACACATTGAGCAATATGTTGAATGTGTCCCTGAAACAATCGAGTTTTCCCCTCAACCTACTACCGCTTTTCAACGGGTCATGCAACGTGCCATCTATTCAGCCCAATCATCCGAGGTTCCGGTGGTCACGGGCGACAGAGTTTTGGTGGCTTTTTTTGAAGAACCTGAATGCTTTGTGGTTTATTTATTGGCAAAACAGGGCATAGAGCGTTTTGAGATTGTTAGTTATGTTGCCCATGGCAGTGATTCATCCCTCGAAGAATATGATACTGGCGATTTAGGGGAAGAAGAAAACCAACAAGACCCGATCGAAGATTATTTAATTAACCTCAACAAAAAAGCCGAAGAAGGAAAAATAGACCCCTTAATTGGTCGACACAAAGAACTGGAACGGGTTATACAAATTTTACTTCGAAGAGGCAAAAACAATCCGCTGCTAGTAGGAGAACCAGGAGTGGGCAAAACGGCCGTTGCCGAAGGACTCGCGAAACGCATTGTGGACAAAGAAGTGCCGGAATTGATTCAAGAATCCGTGGTTTTTTCATTAGATTTAGGGAATTTATTGGCAGGTACAAAATACCGTGGCGACTTTGAAAAACGCATGAAAAAAGTCATCAAATACGTTAAAGATATAGAACACTCTATTTTGTTTATCGATGAAATTCACACCATTATTGGTGCAGGATCTGTTTCAGGTGGCACCATGGATGCTTCAAACATGCTAAAACCTGCTTTAAGCGGCGGTGATTTAAGGTGTATTGGTGCTACCACAGCCCAAGAAGCACGCACCGTATTTGACAAAGACCGTGCACTGGCAAGACGTTTTCAAAAAGTAGATATTGTGGAACCTAGCATTGCCGAAACCATTGAGATTTTACAAGGATTAAAACCTGAATTCGAAAAACACCACAGTGTTAAATACAGCAAAGAATCAATCACCGAGGCGGTAAAATTAACCTCGCGCTATCTCAATGAAAAATTCCTACCCGACAAAGCCATTGATGCCATTGATGAAGCAGGCTCTTGGCAACGCATTCAAGAAAAAGGGGACACTGCAATTACTGCCTCTGATATCCGAAGAGTTGTTGCTTCTATGGCGAAAATTCCACTTAACGACTTAAATGGCGATGACATTCAACGCTTACAGTCTATTGAACGCAATTTAAAAATGGTCATATTTGGACAGGATGAAGCCATCAACACACTGACCACGGCCATAAAAATGTCACGCGCTGGCATGGCAAAAGCGGACAAACCGATTGCCAATTTATTGTTTGCAGGGCCAACAGGTGTCGGCAAAACTGAAGTGGTGAAACAGTTGTCGCATGTATTGAGTCTGAAGTTGTTGCGATTTGATATGTCAGAATATATGGAATCACACAGTATTTCTAGGCTTATCGGCTCTCCTCCTGGTTATGTTGGGCACGAAGATGGTGGATTGTTGACCGACAAAGTTCATCAGAACCCTCATTCTATTGTACTGTTGGATGAAATAGAAAAAGCCCATCCAGATATATTCAATGTTCTATTACAGGTAATGGACAGAGGTATGTTAACCGATTCCAACGGCAGAGAAACTGACTTTAGAAATGTCTTGTTGATCATGACGACTAATGCTGGAGCTGCGGCCCAATCCCGTGATTCGATGGGCTTTACCGAACAAGATAACTCAACAGATTCAACCGAAGCCATTAAGCGTTTGTTTTCGCCAGAGTTTCGAAATCGTTTAGATTCAACCATACAATTTAAGCATTTGGATACTTCTCATGTGTTGAAAATCGTGGACAAAATCATCATTGAATTAGAAGCACAGATGAGCAACAAATCTATTCGGTTTAAACTCAGTATGTCCACAAAACAGTGGTTGGTTAAAAAAGGCTACGACAAAAACATGGGGGCACGACCCATGCACAGAGCGATTGAAAAGCACGTCAAAAAACCCATTATTGATGATATTTTATTCGGCAAATTAACCAATGGCGGTACGGTTCACGTCGATGTCATCAATGAACAATTGACCTTCGTGATTAAAAGTGATACGCCGTTGTTGTCGAACGATTCAAAAAAAGAAAGCAAAGAAAAGGCATGATTTCTAGATACTATGTTTTGCTAAGTGGTTTTCGTTTAATCAACAAGTTAACATTTGAAACAATATTGTAATGGTATTCAATCATCTGAACAAACATTTGAAAATTCGGTATTAATTATTCTGTCCATATCTAACTGCCTGGGTATTGATTGCTCGTTGACAGGGTTTATTTGAATGCTAATACCAATGCTGTCACAACTTTGCGGTTGAATAGTTATCGTCCCAAAACTAATTTGTTCAAAGTCCTGACTTGGGTCATTGGATAAAAACGATCGTCCTTTGAATTCTGCCAAATTAAGGGTTTGTGAAGGTGCTCCCGTGTTTAATTCAGCACTACCTGCCAACCAAAAAGGTTGTCCATCCCGATAAATATAAAAACTGACAAAGATATACTGGGATGAATCGGCACGGGTACCAGTATGAATCGACAAACCTTGGGATTGCCATTGCTCACTGACCCACAAGCCTGTTAGCTGAGAAGAAATTATTGGCTGTTCTGAAACTTTGTAAATGCCTTTATTTCCTGTTATGCGATTTTCCCCATAAGCGTAATAATTTTGTTGACCTCCACCAATAACCGAATTGATATCAACCATTGCATCCTTAACGCTGCTTGAAGAAGCAACACCTTCATTTATTTCTATTAACTCATCAATAAGAGCACCCCAAGCAAATCTATCACTCTTCCTAAATACGACAAAATCCTTATCTTCAGTGCCATATACTGAAAAACTAGAAAGTCGATAATCGTTAATTATATTGACCAGTTGCATAGACTTGTTAAAGACATGCAGCTGAAAAGGATTTGGCGGTACAGGAGTACACTTTTTATAAACACAAGGCGATCGATAGTAAAGGTACAAGTAATCATCAGTTACCCAAGATGAAGTCATCTCAATTCCCTGCGCAGTAGAGCTCAGAATAAACTCCTCAGGAATATGCGAATCTCCAGACAATGTGTATAGTCCCCCCAAACCGCCAAAACCGCCTTTTAAAAACAAATAAAGCTGATTGTTAAAGACAAAAAACTCATCAAAATATCTGTTCTCAGGATTTTCGATTATGGAAACACTGCCCTGTAGATCGATTTTATAATGGGTTGCAATATTGTTCGCGTAATCAAAATGACGATAATAACAACTATCGCCAGATTGCAACACAAACTCTAAAGTATCGGCTTCAATTGGTTCTGAGTCATATTCTAACTGTGTAATCTGCGATGATTTGTAAAGATACAACCCTGTAAAAGATAACACGGGATCTTTTGCCCAAAATACTAAATTGTCAGAATCAAAAACACAGACCGATGGAACCAATGACATAAGAGTTAAAGGCTGGATATCATAAGTATTAACATCTACACCATCGGTTGTGGCAAAATTTCCAGAGCCTGACAATTTTACAGCAACCACATTACTCAGTCGGGTATGCATATAAGATGCCTGAATATCTGAAAATTTGCTAGCATTCACTCCATCTGTTTGCCACAATGTACTATTGTCAGAACGATTCACAAAAAGAACTGTATTATCGAGTTTTACCAAGTCACTGGCAACTATCTTTTGTCCATTAGACAAAGCCTGAACTGAACCGTTTACAGTTCCATCATTAAACCACAAAAAATTATTTTCATCCTGATAAACCAGACGATCATTTACCACTTGTGGGTTATTAACATTTTGGGTTGGCATGCTAATTTGATTAAAACTCAATCCAGCATGAACTGATAAACTGATTGACATTAAAAACAGGAAAACTTTCATTTTATTGCTCCATAAATAAATAAAAAGAGGACTAGTCAAGCAATTTTATTTTGATTAAAGGTTATTATAAAATGTGTCAAATATTACAATACATCCAAGAAATCTGGTTAAAAAAACCAAAACCGTCCTTATGACCACTGTAGTTTAGCATATTGAACTTAAAAAAAACAGCCCCAGGAGCTTTTGTCCGAGAATAGAAACCGTAGCGAAGGAAAGCTGAATTGAGGGCTGTTTTCGATGATTTGAGGCGAATAGCAGGGCTATTTAACGAGAATCAGCGGAAAAGAGCACCACAACAGGTTTTCTGCAGTAGGTTTTCTATTCTCAGTCAAGCTCTTAGTTATGAATACACCTCTTGAGTTATTAAATTGGCACCCACAACAAACACCAACACAAAACTGAACACAAAGAAGACCAGTCCCAATAATTGCCCCACAAAACTGAACCAGTATTTGTAATTGATGTTATAACTTTGAATGATTGGATAGCTCAGTGTGATTACCAAAGAACTTAGCATGGCGACCAAAGTGAATTTAATCGGCAAAAGGGTACTTAAACTCACCACTGCTAACATGATTAAGGCTGGAATGATTTTTGTTTTGTGTGCAAACATTTTTATACTCTTTGGTTTTAATTGCTGATAGTTTATTTGTGGCTTTTCTCAAAACATGAGAATCAACTATAAATAAATGTTAAACATTCAAAATAACTCACAAAAAAGCCCACAGATTGAATACAATGGGTAATTTACACGTTAGCATATATTTCACGCATGAAAAGACTCTTTAAAATTATCTGGTTTTTTACAAAATTGGGTTTGTTCTTCCTTTTGTTGGGCATTGCCACTTTATACGTGACTTATAAAATCATGGAAAAGGATCTGCCTTCGGTTGAATCTATTAGGGAGTATAAGTTACAAGTTCCTTTGCGTGTGTACACCAAAGATGGAAAGCTCATTCAAGTGTTTGGAACAAAAAGGCGTTCCCCTGCTGCGCTAGAAGATGTCCCTCAACATCTAATCAATGCCTATATCGCTGGTGAAGACGCTAATTTTTATAGCCATTACGGCATTGATCCTAAAGGCATCTTGCGCGCAGTTTGGGAAATCATTACCACTGGCCGAAAGAAAACAGGTGGCTCTACCATTACCATGCAATTGACCAGAAATGTGTTTTTAACATTAGATCAAACCTATACCCGAAAACTCAAAGAAATATTTTTGGCGATTAAACTAGAACAAACCATCAGCAAAGATGAAATATTGGAACTTTATCTGAATAAAAACCTTTTGGGTCATCGCGCTTATGGAATTGTCGCTGCGGCAGATTTGTATTATGGCAAGACTCTAGATGAATTAACTTTAGCAGAAAGTGCCATGTTGGCTGCTCCTCCAAAAGCACCCTCAAGAATCAACCCAATCACTAGTCCAGAAAGGGCTTTGTTGCGCCGAAACTACATTCTTAGGCGCATGTTGGAACTGGATCACATCACTCAACAAGAGCACGACCAAGCTGTCCAGGAAAAAGACCAAGCAATCAAACATGAACCAGCCATTGAACTCAATGCACCGTGGATTGCTGAGATGGTGCGTGCAGAAATGATCAAAAAATTTGGCGATGGTGCCTATTCCGATGGCTATATAGTTACAACGACAATTGATGCGAGATTACAACAAAGTGCAGAAATGGCTGTTCAAAATGGTTTACAAGCTTATGACAAAAGACATGGCTACCGTGGGGCGATTAAACACATTCATTTGAATATTGAGAATGAAAATGAGAGTGATGATAATAATGAAAATAATGACACGCAAGTAATCAGCGAAAAATCAATTAAACAAGCCATTGAAAAGATAGCAAAGTTGCCCTCAACAGCAGGTCTACAAGTAGCCCTGGTCACATTTGTAGAAGATGAATCAATGATAAGTCGATTGGTTGATGGACAAGATGTCTCCATAAACTTTGAATCTTCGAAATGGGCAAAACCCTATATCACCAATGAAAAAGTCGGAAACCCTCCAAAAACCATGCACGACATAGCCAAAACTGGCGATGTGGTGATGGTAAAACGCAATTCATTGGGTGATTTTGTACTGGCTCAGATCCCAAGAGTGCAAGGAGCATTGATTTCTTTGGACCCCAATAATGGCGGAATTAACGCACTGATCGGAGGGTTTGCTTACAGCTTAAGCAAATTTAACCGAGTGACCCAAGCCAAAAGACAACCGGGTTCAGGTTTCAAACCTATCCTGTATTCTGGTGCAATCCAAGCGGGAGTAACCGCCTCTACCTTAATCAATGATGCGCCCATTGTTTTTGATGATGACAAACTGGAAGCAGCATGGCGACCACAAAACTACATGAAAAAATTCTATGGTCCGACTCGATTAAGAGAAGGCCTTGTCCGTTCTAGAAACTTGGTTTCTATTCGGGTACTGGATAGAATTGGCATAGATCAAGGCAGAAATCACATGCTTAAATTTGGCTTTGATCCAAGTGATATACCTAGAAATTTATCCATTTCTTTGGGCAGCCCAAATGTAACACCCATGTCAATGGCTCGGGCTTTTTCTGTATTTGCCAATGGTGGATATTTGGTCGAACCTTACTTAATTCAGACCATTACCAATCAAGATGGTGAAGTAATTTATGAAAAAGGAAAAGTGATTTTATGTGATAATTGTGATGAAAAACTGGCTCAAATTGAAATACAAAATAAAGCACGTAATAAAGTACAAAACATAGAACAAATTGAAACACAAAACAAAGCTCAAACTGAACCTCAAAAGAACGAACTTGAAATAAGCACCGAATGGAAAACTATTGAACAACCCGACCTTCATGTTGAAACAACCAAAGAAACCCCTGAAGTTCCAAGCATTGTTTTTCCACCTAGAATCATCAGTGCCGCCAATCAATTCATTCTTGAGTCTTTCATGAAAGATGTCATTAAACAAGGTACAGGCAGAAAAGCATTAACACTGAAACGCCGCGATTTAGCGGGCAAAACAGGCACCTCAAATGAACAAATGGATGCTTGGTTCAATGGTTACCAAAGAAATATTGTCACCCATACTTGGATTGGATTTGATACACCTGAACCCATGGGGCGCGCAGAAACTGGAGGTGGAGCAGCGCTGCCTATTTGGATTGACTTTATGCGTGTGGCTTTAGAACAATTCCCCGAATACAAACGACCCATTCCCGCAGGGCTAGTTGCTGCAAAAATTGATAGGAAAACAGGGCTATTGGCTGCTTCTCACAACCCCGACACCTTGCTTGAATATTTCATAGCAGGCAATCTTCCAGAAGAAGAAAGCACTAGAAATCAAGCCACTGAAATTGATGATGAGCTGGTTGATGAACTGGTTGATGATCTGTTTTAAACTTTATTATTAACCCTGCGGCATAATACCGATTTCAATCATTAACCTGATTGAGCAAATGTTTTGACAAGGTCAATCTTGCTGCTAACCATGTAACAAAAATAGATAGCACGATGACAATCAAAATTTGTACAAAACTCAAGCCATGCAGAGTAATGTCAATACCAAAGTTTTCAACCAACCCAGCGATCGTTCCTTCTAACAACAAGAAACTTATCTTCATTAAAACAACAGCAATAATCCCTGCATAAATACCAAAAAAAGAGCCCATATAAAGAAAGCTTCGTCGAACCTGTGCCCAGGTTGCTCCCATGAGTTCTAGCAACCTCAATTCTGCCTTATGTCTGGTGATTTCATTGGCAATGGTGTTGCCCAATATCACCATGATAATCAACAAAAACATCAATGCACTGATGCGAGCTAACTGCAACAATGTATCGGTTAAGGCATTCAATTGTTGCAACCATTGCTTGTCATAACTGACATATTCAACTTGCGGATTAACGGTCAACTGATTGACAAAAAACTCCACATCATCAGCGGTAACTGCATCTGACATTTTGATGGCAATTTGCCTGGGTAGATCGTTACTAGCAAGCAAGTCTACAAAAGAAGATAGCTGCTCATCTTCATTCAACTGCTTTCTCATTTCATCGGCATTTATTAATCGTGCTGAAGCCACCACTTCATTGTCTTTTAATTCTTGTAACAATATCCCCGCTTCCTTCAAATCAATAGATCCATTAATAAACACAGCAATCGAACCCTGATTTTTCCATGATTGCTTTAATTGATCGTAATTCAACCACAAAGTCCATAAGAACAAAGGAATATAGAAACATATCGCCAAAGTCAAAAGGGTCATCAAAGACTTAAGCGGTGTTTTCCAAGGCATAAAAAAGCCCTCAGACAAAGCCCGTTTGTGCCCGCGCAGATACTTTAGAGGAAAACTCGGTGGCTGTGAGTGGTTACTCATGGGGCATACATGTTGGGTTGCGGTCTAAAATCATCTTCCAATTCGCCATCTTTTAACACCAGTACTCTTTTTTGCATGCGCTTGATTAAAAACAAATCATGCGAAGCAATCAATATAGTCATCCCTTGCTTATTGAGATTTTCAAAAATTTGCATCAATTCTAAGGATAAATCCGGGTCTAGGTTTCCTGTTGGCTCATCGGCTAAAACAATATCTGGCTTTGCCACAAAAGCGCGCGCTATGCCCACTCTCTGCTGCTGCCCACTGGACAATTCTAACGGGTAAAAATCGCCCTTTTCCCCAATCCCAACTTGTTCCAAAGCCGCACGGGCATTTTTGAAACTATGGGCATCTGAATATCCTCGAATTTGCAAAGAAAGCGCCACATTCTCTAAGACAGTTTTGTCATTGAGCAAACGGTGATCTTGATAAATCATGCCTATATTTAGCCGATAAGCAGGAATTTTAGCAGAAGGCAAGCTTGATATGTCTTGATTGTTGACAGTGATTTTTCCATAACTGCTGTTTTGCATCAGCATAATTAATTTCAAAATCGTGGTCTTACCAGCTCCAGAGTGCCCTGTTAGAAACAACATTTCACCCGCCTCAACCTCAAAGCTCACGTCTCGCAAAGCCTTGCTGTCTTTCCCATAATTTTTAGAAACGCGTTTGAAATTTATCATGCGCTATAGTATAAACGAAATGCTCCTTATTTTTGGAAATTTATTTGACTCAATTTTAATGCTCTTGTTTTTTACCCAAATTCAGATATTAAGTTATTGAGTTTAGGTGACAGGTTCAAACTCTTGTTTCTCTACTCCCCTAAGTTTTGGTTTATGCCACAATAACATCATGATTATCTTTGACTTTAATTTCAATACTAACCGCAAACTTACAAGCAATTGCCATTAAGTTATCTACACTAAACTTAGTTATTTTACCCTTCATCAATGCAGAAACCCTTGCTGAGTGATGTTAAGCTTATGTGCTATCTTTGTGTTTTCTATATCGGGATTTGGGTATTGTTAAATCACGCACCAATTTAGGCACGGCTATTCCTGCTTTTTGGTTAATGATTGTTAGGTTTTGTTGGTTTGGTTTCATCACACTGTTTAAGTCAATATTATAAATTTGTGTCGCTGGTTTTGAAAAATCTAGTTGCCCAGCTGCTGGATAAACTTGCAAAGACGTGCCAATAACGATGACAATATCGGCTTCAAGCATCAACGGAATGGCTGCCTCTATCATGGGAACATCCTCGCCAAACCAAACGATGTTTGGTCTATCTAAGTTGCGAACCCAATTCGCAATGCTCACCCATGTTTATTTCAACACCCACAACCTCATAAATCAGATTTTTATTAATACTGCTGCGTGATTGATTGATTTCACCATGTAGGTGCATAACTTGAGAAGACCCTGCTCTCTCATGCAAATCATCAATATTTTGCGTGATGATATTAACATTGAAATGCTTTTCAAGTTCTACCAATGCCAAATGGGCTTTATTCGGCAATACTTCTCTAATTTGTTTTCGCCGTTCATTGTAAAAGCTTAATACCAACTCAGGATCGCGCTGCCATGCCTCTGGTGTTGCCATATCCGTAACCTTGTGATTTTCCCACAAACCATCACTGCCACGAAAAGTCTTGATGCCACTTTCTGCACTGATGCCTACTCCAGTTAGAATGACTATGTTTTTCATGGTTTATACACTTTGTTGTTCATATTTATCTTAAAGAATTGGTAAGGCTAAAGCCTCGACTCCGATAATATAGCAATCATTCTGTGTAACTATTTAGCGAGTTTAAACTCATTTATGTAAGTTGTTGATTTATAAGACTTTGAAAGCATGGATTCTTTCGGGAGTTTACATGGACGTATTTACGTGTCCTTATAAATCAATAACTTACAGCTAATTTTAAGAATACGCTAAATAGTTACCATTCTGTTATCCATTCGTTATTTTCATAAATCACATATAGCTTGCTAGTATCAATATATCCACCTATAGTAGCACAAGAGAAAACATTATTTATTCTTCCCCAAACTACTTTATATGAGTTACCACCCTCATCAAAATCCCGTCTAATAACTATATTTCTAGTGCAATCTCTATTCTTTCCAAAAGTCACACGATAATCTCCGCCAGCTTTTGCGTATACTCTAGATATTGGTTTATCCCATGACATTGGGCGTAAATTATTTGCAGCCCTTGCAACTTCAACAAAAATATTTATATCAGTATCTGGATTCCTAAATGCAAGTATATCCTTTTCCTTATTTAGATCAAACCTAATATAAATGATTTCTCTTTTATTACAGTTCCACCGGCTATTCGTCCTAGTATTACAATCTAAAATAAACAATATCTTATAAAATTCTCTTGTAATATGCGGTTCGAATTCAATTGAAATATATTTATTGTATCTTTTATCATAAAGCTTACCATCTCTCCATGAACGGATTTAGCTTATTTCTGATGTTAGTTTAATTCCTTGGTTTTCAGCTTCTTTAATTATCAATAACACATCACTCTTAGAAATTTCATTTCTTACACCATGTGGAATTATCATTGAGAATGACTTGCTAAAGAATAAAATTAATATCAAAGAATGGGTGTATTTATTCATGGTAAATTACAAATTTGGTGTTATATATCAAGACAATATTATAAAATTTTAGTTCATAGAACTTACCTGAAATTCATTAACCTAAACCATTAATATGAATATATTCGCAAAAACAAATTAGCGAGGTTAAAACCTCACATCCGATATGAGTTTCTATTGATTATTGTCTTTTCCCTCTGCGGTCTTTGCGAGCTCTGCGAGAGAAATGCTCTTGATCTTTAATTGCACATTACACATTGTAAATTACACATTGATATTGCTAATTAACAATCGAGGTCATCTGGAATATTGGCAATAACATTGCTAAAACAATCAATAAAATCATCATGCCTACAATCAGAATCGCAACGGGTTGCATGATGCCAACAATTGAGCTGAGTTTTTGATTTACATCTCGCTCTTGGGTGTCGGCGGAACGTTCTAACATTTCGCTTAAGATGCCTGATTGTTCGCCTGAGTGAATCAACCTTATGGTCATCGGAGGGAAATAACCATTGGACTTGAGTGATCGGCTCAAGCTTGAACCTTCACGCACTTGTGCGGCAGTTTTATCTACCGATTCCTTGATGACTAGGTTTTTAATGACTTTGCTTGAAAGCGACAAGGCCTGAACTATGGGCACTGTACTTTTGGTTAATATGCCTAAAGTTCGGGTAAATCTAGCTGATTGTGAAATGCGAATAAAACCGCCTAAAATAGGCAGTTTTAATAGAAACTTATGCCACTTGTATCTGAACTCTTGATTCTGCAAGGCAAAGATAAAAGCAACTAAAGCCACCATAAACACAACAAACAATGCCAAGCCATACTGTCTAATCCAGCTGCTCAACACCAACAATGCTTGGGTTATTGCGGGCAATTGTGCATTGTTTTGTTCAAAGACTTGTGTCACTTTTGGCACAATAAACACCATTAAACCAGATACCACGACGATAGATGTCACTATTAAAATAATCGGATACAACAATGCCATCCACGATTGTTTGCTCATGTCTTCGCGTTGTTCTAAGTATTCTGCCAGCCGCAACAGTACTTCATCCAAATTGCCGGATTGTTCACCTGCCTCTACACTGGTGGTGATAAGTTCGTCAAAAGCTTTGGGGAATAATTGCATGCCGTATGCCAAAGAATGTCCTTCCATCAATTTGGCACGTAAGGTAATCAATATTTTCTTTGAATTTTTGTGGTCGCTTTGTTCGGTTATGGTGGATAGCGATTCGTCTGGTGGCAAACCTGCTTTCAACAAAGTAGAAAGTTGCCTGATAATTATCGGCAATTCTCCCATTCTCAATTTTGTTTTGTGCTTTTTACCCGCGGCGGAATCTATGCCTGATTGCATTTTTTCTATTTTTACAGGAATCAGGTTTTTATCGCGCAACAACTGGCGCACGTGCTTTTCTGTATCGGCTTGGATAATACCGGTTTGGTTTTTTCCTGATGGGTCTAGTGAGGTGTATTCAAAGGCTTCCATTTTGCTTTAATTATGTCACTCTTAAAATTTCGTCAGCAGTAGTTAAACCCTGACACATTTTGGCTATACCATCTTGTCTAATTGAATCTGAGTGTTTTCTTACCAAGGCTTCGAGTTCTTGTTCCGATGCGCCTTGGTGAATCAAAGTTTTCATTTGCTCGTCTATTTTGATCAATTCATAAATACCCATGCGGCCAGAGTAGGCATCCTGAATTTGCAAACTATCATCGGCTTTGTATAAAGTTTGTGGTTGAATATTAAACAATTTACACTCTTGGGCATCGGGTTGATAGGCAATTTTGGTTGTTGGATTTAATACCCGAACCAAACGTTGTGCCAATACGGCTTTAACACTGGATGCCAACAAGAATGGCGGAACGCCCATATCAACCAAGCGGGTGATGGCTCCTGTTGCGGTATTGGTATGTAAGGTTGATAGCACCAAATGACCAGTCAAACTGGCTTGTACAGCAATTTCGGCAGTTTCTAAATCACGAATTTCACCTATCATAATGACATCGGGATCTTGGCGTAAGATTGCCCGCAAGCCTTTGGCAAAGGTCATGTCTATCTTTGAATTGATTTGTGTTTGCGAAATCCCTTCTAAATAATATTCGACAGGATCTTCCACCGTCATAATATTGCGAGTTCTGTCATTGATGGTTTCAATGGCAGCATATAGCGTAGTGGTTTTACCTGAACCGGTTGGGCCTGTGACCAAAATAATACCATGCGGAATATTGACCAAATTTTGCATTTTTTGCAAGTCTGGTTTATTCATGCCTAATTTGGTTAAATCCAATTGCCCTGCTTGCTTATCCAACAATCGCATCACGATACGTTCACCGAATGCTCCAGGAATTGTAGAAACACGCACGTCAACCGAACGCCCCGCTATTTTAATTGAAATACGGCCATCTTGTGGCAGGCGTTTTTCTGATATGTCCAGTTTCGACATAATCTTGATGCGCGAACTGATTAATGGCGCAATCGCTTTGGGTGGTGCTATCACTTCACGCAGACTGCCATCAACACGATAACGCACCGAAACTATTTTTTCAAAAGGTTCAATGTGTATGTCGGATGCATTGAGCTTCACCGCATCGGATAACATGGCATTAATCAGGCGAATTATCGGTGCATCATCGTTACTTTCGAGCAAATCATCAGGCTCGCCCAGATCATCGGCAATTTCTGCCAAACCTGGCTGGTTATCGAAATCTATTACATCATCTGACAATGATTTTTGCTCTTGGTAGAGTCTTTGTATGATTTTTTTGTATTCCAATTCAGAATAGACATTGGCTTGGACCATGCCACCAACAAATCGTTGCAGTTCATCTATGGTACTAGTCGCAGCGGTTTCCGAAAGTGCCAAAATTGCTGTGCCACCCTGCCATTTCTCAATGGTTCCTCCGCGCTTGCGGGCAAAACCATAACTGGGCAATTTTAGACTCATATCAGTCATTGTTGTTATTGCTATTATTGATGTTACTTTTTTCGGGCAAGACAATTGTGCCTTTCGAAAACTCGGTTTCATTCAGTTTATTTAACTGTTGGTCGCGAATATCGTCATACATTCTATTGGTGATAATACTTTGATTGTTGTCATCAAGGATAACTGGGCGAATAAAGACCATCAAGTTGCGTTTAACGCGGGTTTTCTTTTTGTGCCTAAATAAATTGCGAATAATCGGAATATCACCCAGTAGAGGTACTTTTTGAATTTTTTCTTCAATCGATTCATCAATTAAACCACCCAAAACAATCAGACCATTATTGGGAACCATTACTGATGTTTCGATGGTGCGCTTATTGGTAATTACATCAATAGAGGTCGCTGATGTGGCTAAACTGGATACTTCCTGGATAATATCCAATACGATTTGATTGCCTTCATAAATACGAGGTGTAACGGTAAGTGATACACCAATGTCTTTGCGCTCAATGGTAGAAAACGGGTTTGCTGCGCCTTCATTTGCTCCAGTATTGGCAAATTGACCGGTTAAAAATGGCACTTCTTGGCCAACTGATAATTTTGCCTGTTTGTTGTTCAATGTAACAATTGATGGAGTAGATAGAATATTGTTGTTTGTATTGGCAGCTAATGCGGACAACAAGGCACCAATTTGAGGACTACCTTCGCCGTTAGTGTGTATGTAACCTACATTTACACCATTATTGACAATGCCATTGGCAGCATCTGGATTTAAAATATTGCCAATTATCCCATAGTTAGTGCCGCCAATTATTCCCTCACCACCATTAAGTTGGCTCAATAACCCCTGCCATTGAAACCCTACTTCTTTGCTGTGATCTACGGTAATTTCAACGATAATTGCTTCAACCAAAACTTGTGGGCGCTTAACATCTAAATGTTCAATGGAGTTAAGTAAATTTTTATAGACAGTTGGCGGTGCATTTATCACCAAAGAATTGGTTTCTTTGTGTGCCTGAATAGTGGCATTTTGATTGCCAGAGCTTTCTCCCTCTTTGTTTTGGGATTTATTGGCAAGGGTTTCTAAAATAGGCACCAAAGATTCAGCTTCTGAATATTTGAGTTTAATTACTTGTGATTGGGTGTTGGTTTCTAGCGGCATATCCAGTTGTGCCACTAAAGCTTGGATTCTCAGTTTTAATCCCGGTGCGGCATTGATAATCACAGAATTGGTTCTTTCATCTGCCACAATCTTGGTCTTTCCAACCAAAGTTGTATTACCAGTATCTAACAAAGTTTCGATAGTTTGAGCCACGTCACTGGCATTGGCATGTTGCAGTGAAATCATTTCGATTGTGGAGTCAGATTTTTTATCTATGCGGTTGATAATTTCAACCATTCTTGCGACATTTTTAACCCGATCAGATATGATTAATAAGTTACTGTCTTTATGGGCAACTATTTTGGCTTTTTGGTTCATGCCTTTTAGTAGATTAACCATGCTAGTTGCGGGAGCATATTTTAATGCGATTACTCTAGTAACAAAATCACTGTCTTTGCTGACCTTCAAGTCACCATAAATACCACCAGCTTTTGTCTCTGGTACAATCTTTACACTGTCTCCATCTTTTACAGCAGCCAATCCATTTACACTTAATACACCCAAAAACAATCTATAGATTTCATCTTCTGAGACAGGGTGTCCTGATATTATGGATATTTTTCCTGAAACCTCAGAATCAATAATAAAGTTCTTCTTGGTTATATCAGAAACCGTTTCAATCAATAGCCGAATATCAGCATCGGGAAGGTTTAAGGTATGTAGTTTCTCCTGAGCAATAACCCAGTTGATATTTAGAAGGAACAGCGAGGCGATGAGTAGCTTGTAGAATGATTTCATTATTAGTTTTTAAGCCGTTTAAAATAAGTTCATCAGATTTTAACCCAAAAACACAATTTTTGCTTTAAAAAAAATATGTCCTATTGATTTAAAAACCGCAATAACTCAAGGTTAACAATATCCGGACGTTCAAAATGTGGAAGATGTCCAGTGTCTTCTACCACAAAAATCTCAACATTCAATGCCTTGGCAACTCTAGGGCTATTGGCAAAAGGCAAAGTTTGATCATCTCTACCCCAAATTAATAAAGCGGGAATACCACTTTCTCCAACTTTTTTATAATGGTAGATTTTATCGAGCGGCATAAAATGCCTTAATGTTGACAGTATGGCATTTCTAAAACCTTTAAAGTGCATTTGCTGGCGGTATTTTTCAGGCCAACTGGTGAACTTTTCTGGGTATCTAAAATCACCCAGTTGCGATTCTGCAGCTTTAGGCAACATGAATACAGTGGCATAATATTCACCCAACAGAGGAATAGACAATGGAAAAGACAATAGTTTTGACGAAGAACCTTCGTGCGAAGGGTCTACAAACACTGCCATATTTATTTTTTCAGGATGTTCTGCTACAAATTTAGCAACAATCGCACCACCCATCGACAACCCAATAATATCAATTTTCTTTTTAATCCCTAATGCCTGAATTAAATCCATTAACTGGCGATCAAAAAATTCTTGATTGTAATCCACATCAGGTCGGTCAGAGTATCCACGCCCAAATAAATCGTAGCGAACCACGTGAAAGCCTTGTTCGGATAAAAATTCAAAAGTAGGATCCCAAATATAATAAGGGACCGAAAACCCATGCACCAATACCACGGTTCTATCTGCCCCAACATTGGCTTGTTGATAATGGGTCACTCCTTGCGAAAGTGTTATAAAATCACCATCAATTTTGCTTCTGATTTCTGCGGTTAATGTTTCTTTTTCTGTGTTGTAGTAAAAAGGCAGAGCAATAACAACCAGTATGACCAGTAAAAATAATTTTAATATGATTTTTCTCATGATTATTCTCTTGAATTTGAAGATGCAGTATCAAAATCATGCTTGAATTATTAAATAAAACAGGGCTAAAGCCCCGATTCCAATAGAAACTAAATTGATTAAAGACTACTCAAATTAACTTGAATATTTAGAACCTTTCCATTGCGCTTTATGGTCACTGTTGCATTGGGATTCTTCTCCAGTGTTTGCTTGATGGACAATAAATTGGATGCCGATACTTTATTGCCGTTTACAGCCGTAATGATGTCATTGGATTTAAACCCAAATTGTTTTAATATCCCGCTATCGGCCATATTAGATACTTTGATACCTTGAATATTGCCCATTTGATCGGTTATCAATTTAGAACTGCTGACAATTTGTGAAATTTTAGCTGGGTTAAATTTTTGTTGGTTCATGGTTTCTTGCCAACTGACTTGTTGCCCGCCGTTTAGGTGCTTTATATAACTAGAGGGGGATTTCTTAATAGACTTTCGGCTGGTTGTGTTGGACTGGCCAAGGTTTGACTGACTATTCTCGCGCAAAGATAGGCGTTCATGTTTGCCATTGTGTTGTAAAACCACATAGGTTTTGTGTATTTCTTTCAATGTGGCTGAATTAAATATTTTATCGCCCACCAAAAATTTTTCCTGTCCACCTTGAGCATTGCTGATATAGGCCAAACCCGTTTGCTCGTCATCATTGCTCATAGTGCCATTCAAAATCAGGCTTAAATTAGTTTCTCCAGATGACAAAGGAATTTCGATTAATTTTTGGGCTGAACCAAAAATATGGTACTGAGCAATAAGCGTTGTATTTGTTTGTGGAGAAGGGTTATATACTGGTTTTATTCCTGCTGAAGAGCCAAAAGAATCAGCACTGTTGTCCTGTAAAGCAAATTGCATCCATAGCAACACTATCAGGCCAATCAGAAGCCAATGTCCCAATGCCATTAATTTATTCTTATAATGTGCAATCATCTAAACTGTCTAAATACATGGCTAAGTACCTGATTAATTTGTGGCATCTGCAATGGCTTTCTTTTGTTTTTCTGCCGCCTTTTTGACTTCTTCACCCATGTCTTTGGCTTTTTGTAAATTGTCTTGGTAGCCTTTTAACAAGTGGTCTTTGTTTTTTGTTTTAGTTTCAGCTTTAGTTTCAGCCATAGGTTCAGCCATAGGTTCTTTTTTTGTATCCGCTTGATCTGAAGAGTCAGAGCAAGCAGATACGGCTAATACAGTTGTTATCAATAGTATTGTTTTAAAATTCATCATCATTAATACTCATTAAATTATCTGAGCCACTTAACATGGTTTCAACATGTGTCTGGGCTCTTGGTAAGATGCGTTTAAAGTAAAATTCGCAGGTTTTTATCTTACCATTATAGAATGATTGACCGAATCGTCCACCCTTTTCTGCAGACTGATGCATCTGTGCCCAGAAAAATGCCAACAAAACATAACCGGAATACATCAAGAAATCAACCGATGCGGCTCCCATCTCATCCATATTTTGCATGGATTTGCCGCTGATTTTAACAATCAAATCTTGCCATTGTGCCATGTATTCTTGTAGTTCATTGCTGTATGGATTTTCAGGGTTTTCTTTAATAAAATCATTGATTACATCTGCTATCGGGCCCAAGCTGCCCTTGTTAAATTGCATGATTTTGCGGCCCAATAAATCCAATGCTTGTATGCCTGTAGTGCCTTCGTACAGGGTAAATATTTTGGCATCTCGGTAAAGTTGTTCCATACCATGTTCAGCGATATAGCCATGACCGCCAAATATTTGAATGCCCAAGTTCGTTACTTCTAAGGCTGCTTCTGTCATGAATGCTTTTACAATCGGGGTTAATATTGCCACCATTGCATCCGCTCGTTTTCTTTCTTCTTCAGATTCTGCTAGTCGAGAAATCTCTAATTGTTGAGTGGTAAAATAAGTTAATGCCCGATTGCCTTCAGATAAGGCTTTTTGGGTCAATAGCATTCTGCGCACATCGGGATGAACAATGATAGGATCTGCTGATTTTTCTGGGAATTTTGCGCCTGTTAATGAACGCATTTGCAGTCTGTCTTTGGCGTATTCAAGCGCACCCAAATAAGATGCTGATGATACCGCCATGCCTTGAATACCCGTGTTTAAACGCGCGCCATTCATCATAGAAAACATAATATTTAAACCTTTATTGGCCTCTCCCACCAAATAACCTTTGGCATCATCGAAGTTCATCACACATGTGGCCGAACCATTCAGCCCCATCTTGTGCTCAATACTGGCAGGCCATGCGCTGTTTCTTTCACCGTCCATCAACTTAGGAATCACAAACAATGAAATGCCTTTGGTGCCTTTGGGTGCATCGGGAAGTCGTGCCAAAACCAAATGGATAATATTATCGGTTAAACCATGATCGCCAGAGGTAATGAAAATTTTGGTGCCAGTTATCTGGTAGGTATCATCACCATTGGGCTTGGCTACTGTCTTTAACAATCCCAAGTCAGTACCACAATGTGATTCAGTCAAGCACATGGTTCCTGTCCATTCACCCGTGGTTAGCTTTGGCAAAAACATATCCTTTAATTCTTGTCGCGCATGGTGGTCTAGTAATTCACGCACACCATGAGTTAAACCTGGATAATTTGACCAACTAGCGCAATAGTAGGAGTTCAACTCACCCAATACCACTTGCATCCAATAAGGCAGGCCTTGCCCCCCATATTCTGGATTGCCATCAAGGCTTCCCCAGCCGCTTTCGCAGTAGTTTTTATACAATTCTACAAACCCATCTGGTGTTGACACAACGCCATCCTTAATACTACAGCCTTGTTCATCAGCATTGCTATTCAATGGCGCAGCATATTCAAACAAGAATTTTGAGGCTTCATCTACAACTGTTTCAAAGGTTTCTGCATCTATGTCTGTAAATTTTGGAATTTTTTTATAGTGCCCATCTACATCAAATATCTGTTCGACTAAAAACTGTATATCTTTTATGGGTGCTGGTATCATTGGCATAATTTAGTATCTCTATCTTGTATTAATTTAATGCGTATATTTTATCAATCAATCGTATGAATTAAAAAAGTTATGAACTTTTTTAGAATACCTTATGTCTCAATTAATACAATTTTAACAAAATAGAGAACTAAAATGAGAGAAACTATCAGGTATTCATCATCAGCATTAATCGCAGTGGTCATGGTACTATCTACATTCTTAGCCATGACTTGGCTAATCTCTAGCCCAAAATACAATAAATCATTGGATTTTGAATCCATTGAATTTACCAAGGTTGCAGATATGGAAAAAACTCAACCCGACAAACCCGAGCCGCCAAAAACATTACCTAAACAAGAGAAAGTTGAGCAACCGCCTGCTTTGCCAAAAATTGACATCACCAGCCAGATTAATCCTGACACTGATGTCCAAGTCCCTACTGGTATTGCTCCACCCAAGTTTTCAGACTTTTCAAAATTCTCAAAACCCAATATGTCTCCTGAAGGCAACCCTACAGAAGCCAATCAAGATTTGATAGTGCTTTTGCCCGTTATGCCGCAATACCCCATTAAGCAACTCAATAACAAAGTCGAAGGCTGGGTGAAAGTACAATTCGTGGTGAATGAGTTGGGCAACGCCACACAAATCAAAGTCATTGAAGCCAAACCCAA
This sequence comes from uncultured Alcanivoracaceae bacterium, assembly GCA_964564165.1. Taxonomy (GTDB): domain Bacteria; phylum Pseudomonadota; class Gammaproteobacteria; order Xanthomonadales; family Marinicellaceae; genus NORP309. The sequence goes on from CAZLZZ010000021.1 coordinate 22,215, forward strand.
AAGGGTTTTTAATCAAGCCACCATTCGAGCCATTAGGAAATCTAAATTTAAGCCTTTAAGAATTGATGGAAAAGCGGTTTCACAAACTGCTGTGCAAGTGATTGAGTTTAAGTTGAACGAATAATAACAATAATAAATAATTATTAGTGAGAAATGAGAGCTTGATGACTTCATGGAAAATCAAGCTCTCTTGTACCAGTCTTATAATCTAAGTGTAGGATCACCCAAGATATTCCAACCCAATATAACATCCAGTGCATCAGGATTGGTTTGTGCATAAATTCTTTTGGCTTGTGTTACTGCTTCCCCAAGGCTTAGTTGATCAACAGTTAAAAAACTCAATACTAGTTTTGCAAGCTCTTTTTCATGTTTCGCTTTTGTCAAAGTACTTGCTCCCAATACTGATGCTGCTCCGCCATTCTGATTTAATAAGAAGGCGTGCGCCATAGTATTTTCTGTGGGAGAAACAAAATAGGTGTTCCAACAACCCCATTGCGTTACAACTGTAGGCCTTGAAACATTTGACAGCAAACTAGCGTCGGCAGAACTAAACAGAGAGTCAAAACTCCAAGCTGTAGGCCCTGAATGACCTATAAAACTGGTTAAAGCAACACCCTGATTAATCTTGCTATTAATCTTGGATTTTGCAAGAGAAACTCCATCATCATCAATATAGGCTTTATTGTCAATTGTGATATTGTTTTTCCATTGAATAGGCAAAACATCTATCAATATTTCTGCGTCTTCTTTGAATGAATATCCGTTTGACAAGTCAAACTTATCCGCTGCAAACATAATCGTATTGCTGTAGTCCTTGTTGTTGTAATTTTCTAATTTTAAAATTAAATTGGCCAATTCAGATTCAGTTCTAACTGGAAACCTACCGATATTAATATCAGGGATATTATCTCCATCAATATCGGCAAACTTTGCATCAATGGGTGCATGAAAGATGTATTGGTCTGTTTTACCATACAAAGTAGGTATGAAACTTACCGACCCCAAACCTAAATAGTTTTTGTAATCATAAGTGTCTCCACCTACCAACAGCACGTGTTTTACACCCAGCCTTTGAGCTGAAAATTTAATATAATTTGCTATACTTTCTGCGGATACATTACCATATCCATAGTGAGCATAAATCTGCTCTACATCTACAACTTTTACAGAAAGTTCAGGTTGTTTTGATGCCACAAATGCATCCATTTCAGAACCCATAAAATCGGGGTGAGTAATTATCAAGAATTCGGCAGCTCCACTATTAATATTTTCAAGCATAACAGGTACAGTTAATTCTGGTTTTAAAATTGTTGATTCGGCTGTTATATAAACACGTATAGAATCTTCTTTAACAGAAAATTGTAAATCACAGTTTAAACTGGTGCTTTGAATACAGCTACTTGATTGTAAATAATTTACCGAATCAACTTGACCGTTGCGCTTGAGCTCATAGATTATGTAATTTTCATTGTTTGCATTCTTAATTCGATAATTTTTATTAAAAGCAGATGCTTTGTTTGAACTATTTTGTGTAGCTACTTGGTCAGAATCAAAACTGTCAATAAATATAGGGTCACCCAAACTAGTTGAGATGTTTTCATCCAATAAAAAATTCAATTGTTTGCTTTTCAACACAAATGCTCTAGGGTATTTAACTGTTAATGACTCCACATAAATAATATCTGCAGCAGTATTGGTATCATTGGTGACAATTATTTTAAGTTCTTGTGAGCCATTTGAATATTTGATTCCCGGACCAACAAACTTATGTTCTTTTGAATTTAAGCCATCAAATCGAAAATCAGCAATTTTTGTATTATTTAGCAGGTATATCACATGGTGATCAGGCGATTCAGGGAAATCTATTCCTCCCCATATGCTTGTTTCAACAGATACATCTCCGTCCTGAACAATATTGTCAATATTAAAATTTAAAGCCAATGATTTTTCTACCCCTACTGCTTGTATTTTGTGAGAGTACCATGGGTCAGATATGGGAGAACCAAAGTTATAACTATTGTTATCTGCATAGGTATCAACTTGAATATAAAAATCTTCAGTGATTAAATCATCTTGAGGACTGATAGTTGAAGCCTTAATTGAGGAATTTTTATTCAATACTATTCTATAGATACTGCCTGATTGATACAAATTTTCTGATGAGGAACCAATAAATTCAATAGTGCTATTGGCATCAAACAATGTTTGGTCATCACTAACAACTTTAACCGGAATGATAGTGTTGTTATTCATTATTGAGATATTAGAAATTTCTACCCCTGATAGATCCACACCTAAACCATTTAAATCTGCCGCTGTAACTCGATAAATACCATCTCTTGTCACTTTTAGGTTCATGACAGATTGAGTCGTATTAATCGTTGCAACAGCAAACATACTAAACAACAAAGAAAACAATAAAATACTGATTTTTTGTCTTGAAATCATGACCCTTCTCCCTTAGTGTTTATCTGTTTGGACTTGATTGATTGTATGAAAATATTAATATTTCTCACTCGCTTTTGCCTGCGTTTATCGGCTTTCATTTCATGGCCTTTCTGTATATCATTCCACTTAATAGATTTACTCTTTAATAAGGAACCTGACCCATATTGTCGATTGAAATTAAAAACTCCATGAGATTGACGTTTACCGAAGATATCTATGTCAACAATTGCCCATTGCTTAGCATAACCGTTATAAATAAATTCATATTCTGTGATTCCAGTGCTATATACATTCTTTGATGGAATCATCTCAGGAGTCGCTTTATCCCAAAAGCCATTGTCTTCATAAAATAATTCAAAACCAATGTTTCCAGACTCGGTCATAGTTGTCCATGTTACTGTTGTCAAACCAGTGTTTTTGTCATAAATAGCTTTGAATCCAGCTAAGGTAATAGGCGTTGTGACAACAGGCTCATAACCAAAATCAGCTGTAATATTTGTCGATCCACCAGAAACAGCAACTACATAACCCGAGTCATCTTGTGAATTATTGTCATCGCCAGGAATAGGCCCATCGGTATGCAACAAATTCGCTAATTCATTGAATTTGTCTGTTACTTTAACAGTATAACTACCATCAGGCAATCCAGTAAAACTGTAGTCACCATTGGCGTCTGTGGTGGTGGTTCCAACAATATTCCCATTTGAATCTGTCAACTCAATGGTCACATTGATAATGCCGTTAGGTACTTCATTTGGCGTTCCTAATGTACCATCAGTTAACAAACCATTGCCATCATTGTCCGTCCAGACAGTACCTGAAATGGTATTGCTTGCCACACCTGTATAACCAAAGTCTAATGACAGATCAACTCCAGTTCCAATTATTGATAAATCGGTTGTGGCTTGTGAAGCAGTTCCTCCATCGGGATCAACATTGTTGCTCCAACCCACTCCTCCGTTAGGAAGTGTTGATGTATCAACAATTGCAGTATAAGTTAATGAAGTATCAAGTCCTGTGAATAAATACTTGCCATTTTCATCAGTGGTAGTTATGCCTATAAAATCACCTGCAGCATTAAACAACCTTACAGTAACACCTTCTAATCCTTGATCTCCTGAGTCTTGCATGTTGTTTGCATTGACATCAAGGAATACAAAATCCCCAATCAAGCCAGCACCACTTCTAATTGGGCGATAGCCAAAATCTTGATTCAAATTATCTGCACTTAGATTCACAATAGTGGATTGATTGTCCAAAGTCACATCTGGATCACCTGTTTGATTAAAATCATTCAATACATTATTGGTATCTGTAACCAATACAGAATAAGCCAAACCGTTAGGCAAGGATGGGAACAAATATAATCCGTTTACATCAGTTGTTACCGATGCAATTGGCGTATCAGGGATATTATCGGCATTGGTATCTACGAATAATTGAACCGTTACTCCTGCAATCCCAGGTTCACCCATATCCAATACGCCATCGCCATTGTTGTCTTGATAAATGGTATCTCCGATATCTGAGAAATTTACCGTATTTGGAGGTTGATAACCAAAATCAGCATCTAAGTTAATGCCATTAGAGGTGTTCAAAGCAGGAACCGTTGTTTCATCATCTACGGTTCCATCAGGATCACCAGTTTGTGTATATCCAGCTGCGACTAAAGCAGTGGTATCAATCGCAACAACATAAGTTTCAGTAATATCCAAAGCTGTAAACAAATACCTACCAGCGGCATCAGTTGTAGTGGTTACTACACCAACACTCATAGAGTCACAAGGGCTAGAGTTGGCAGCAGTACAAAGATTGACTGTCACCCCGCCTATTCCAATTTCACCTGGATCTTGCTGACCGTCGCCATTGGCATCAGACCAAACATAATCCCCAATGGTTCCTGAAGTCGGTGCATAGCCAAAATCTGCAGTTAGGTATTCTTCATTGCCCATGGTTAAATTCACTGTTGAAGTATGAGCTGTTGCTGTCCCATCTTCATCATAACTTTGAACTAAGCCTGCTGGAGGGTTGGTAACGGTTACTACATATCCATTTGCAACTGGCAACCCTGAGAAAATATAATTGCCATCTGTATCTGTTACAGTGGTAATTGACACATTTACACCAGCGCCCAAATCAATCCCGAGTGGCGGTGTTAATTGTACAATCATATTGGCTATACCATCTTCATTGGCATCCTGTACACCATCATTGTCTAAATCTAGCCAAACTCGATTTCCTATCACAGAATAAACCTGATAAAAACCACCATCAACTGTATTGTCCGTTACATCCAATGCCAAAGTGAATGTTGATGTTTGTGTTTGTGCCGCTGTACCATTTGGGGCTCCATCACTGTCAGTTGTATCATCTGCACCTTGATTCTGTGAAGTTCCTGAATAGGTTAAACTATTGGTTGCAGTTGATGCATCAAATAACACTTGATAATCACCAGCCGGTAAATTGGTTAACGCCCAAGAACCATCAGCAGCTGTTGTGGTTGTATAGTTACCACCTATACCATTCACAATAGGAATACCCATGTTATTTAATAATGTAACCGTCACACCTTGGATACCAACCTCACCGACATCTTGCACCCCATTTTGATTGACATCATCCCAAACAAAATTGCCCAAAGCTGCTGTACGTTCCAAGAGATCTAAACAGTGTTCATCGGTAACCACTTCAATGGGAATATTGACACTGGTAGAGTTACACAATTCAACATCATCTAATGGAAGCGAAGTAACAATCACATCAAATGTAATTAAAAATGATTGACCAACTTGTACCAATCCAGGTAATGCAACACCACCTTCATCTAAGGGAAAAGGAGTGGTAGGGTTGGCATTATCTACCAGAGGCACAAATCCTGAACCGCTGTTGTTATCAAAAATAGTTGAATTCGCAATATAACTAACATTAGGAGGGAGAACGTCTGTCAGAACTTCTCCATCAACAGGAACAAAACCTGTATTACTTAATGTAATCAAGTAAGTAATGGTGTCTCCTACACTTGGAAAACCATCTCCATTAATATCATTGCTAAGTTGCCCTTCTTTTAATAAGACCAATGAAGCAACATTGGGAACACCTGTGCCTAAATCAATCGCTGGACTGCCACCACTGGCGCTCAATGGATCTTGGCCCCATGCAACTGCCAAGATGGCATTGTTTGCATCTGTAGTATCGGGATCACAAATCCAAACCAACAAACTGGTTTGATCACCATCTGTATCTCGAATTTGCACTGAATCATATAAATTAACAGAAAAAGTTATATCGTACTCTTGTCCTGTGACTGGATCAATCAATATAGGCCCGGTATCAGTACCATCATTGTCAAAATCTACACAAATTTGCAACCCTCCAATGGGTGTGGCTCCATTAACCATATCTGCGGTAACCCAAACAGGGCTAGAGTTTTGAGTTGAACCTGATAACGGATCATTACCAAAACCTAATCCAACTAGAGCTTGCTGGCTTAGAGAAGATTTCGGTACCAAAGTAAATCCCCAGTCATTCCGATCTGCATCAAAAGAACCTGCTGTACTTAAAGTATCAGGGTCAGCATCAACACTTGCCATGGCATAGAAAACATCTCCATTGCTATCACATGTTGTGCCATCAGTTGTTGTACAGTAATGAGCTGCTGTTGTATTGTTTTGGAGGTGATCAAATAAGCTGCTTGCGGCAACAACTTGTGTAGCACTTCCTGTTCCATCTTGTATCAGAATGGTAATAGGACTCATGCCAGGATTATATAGCAGTACCCGAGTTGGCGCTGGATTTCCGCTATTGTCTATACTGGTACCAACAGGATTGTAGTAACTGTTGTCCCATAATCTTGTAGGAAACAAGGTGAAAAATCGAGATTCATAATTATCACAAATATCTCCAGTAATAATATCAACTTGAACATTGAAATTTGCTGTCACTGTTGCTCCGATCAATATTCCTCCATCTATAAATTGACTCTGTCCTTCATTCAATGTCACATTTGTGATATCACCTAATGTTGAAGGGTCGCCATCTAAATCAATGCTTATATTTGTACCATCTTGTTGGGCCATCACTGAAATACTTACATATTGAAATTTGGCATTTTGGAAATTTATGGGTGCTACATCTTCACCTATAGGAATATTATAACTGGTTCCCCACTCTGTTGTAGGATAAAGTTCAAGCGCACCTGCAAGTAGCGTACTTGTGCCCGACGCCCAATTGGCTTTGGTCATAGATATGGTGTCAGTTGCAGATATTTTATCACCACCATCAAAATTAACCAAAACATCTGGGATCGTAATTTGATTGTCCAAAACAATAATAATACCCGCATTTAAAATATCACAAGCATCTACTAAACATCCTGAACCAGGTGCAACGCCATTGGCAAATATACTGTCACCCCATACCTGAGATGAGGCCTGCACGGGATTTATGGTATCGGCTTCATAACCATCTTCGTGCTGGTCATAATAAATTCTAGTATTGTTTCTTAATACAGTAATTGATGAGAAGATACTAATTGGGCTTGCTGGAACGCTATTTCCTAGACATGTCTCCATACCGGCATTTGTATTAACTGTTCCACCGGGTACTATTGATAACAAGGCCGTTAATGCATCTGCCTCAGGCAGTGGCATATAAAACACGTCTTCTGGTTGAGAAGGAATATTCGCACCGGCAATAGTAATTACAGTATTTGAGTTTACCACAGTTGTTTCATTGCTGTCAGCACTAGCAGTATTGGTGATAGATTCAATTAATTCATCAACCGTTTTAACCAAATAGGTACCCGTTAACACACAAGTTCCAGCTGCTGCAACAGATGCGCAAGTATTGCTGCTCGGGGTTAATAAAGTATCCGTAACTACAACATTGGTCAATACACCAACACCAACATTAGTCGCTGTAACAGTATAAGTTAAGGTATCTCCAGCACTCACATACCCACTGCCATCAGCATCATCATTAACTGGTATTGCTTTTGATATACTTAAAGGGTTAGTAAAGGTTCCATCAAACTCTAAAGAGGTTCTCAACCATGTCCCTGTATCGGCATTCTCCTCATCACAAACCCTGACTAACCAATTACCTACAGAGTTCTCTGTATTAAAATCTGACAAACTACCATTGGGAGGAATAACTGCACCAAATTGATAAGCTGCCAATGTTGAATCATGATCACCAACAACAATGTCCGAACCAGCATTATCAAATAATACATTTAAGTCTAATGCAGCGTCGTTGCCTGAATCTTCCATCAAAGTAACAATTGTACCAGCAGGGGAAGTTAAAGTAATAATGATGTCAGGACGCCAGGTATGCTGAATTATAAAGCCAACATTTAAATCATTAATGGTGAAATCATCTGTGATATTA
>CAZLZZ010000022.1:0-30050 GCA_964564165.1 uncultured Alcanivoracaceae bacterium
CCGTATGTGAGCGAAGCCGAATACCAAGAGTTACCCGATGAATACAAAACTGAGCCGAAATTAGGGTTGGTTGCCGAACTTGATGGTCTAAAAATCCCAGTAGAAATCATGTTAAAAGCACCGGAATACTTGTCTAAAGATGGTGTGCTGTTTCTAGAAGTGGGTTATTCAGATGAATTGCTTGAATCAACGTTTCCAGAGGTTCCATTTGAATGGGTTGTATTTGAAAATGGTGGCGATGGCGTTTGTGTTTTTGATCGCAAAACCCTGATCACACATAAAAATTTGTTCGAATCTTTTTTAAATCATATCTAAATTTTAGAAATTTGTTAATTTTAAATCGGCATATTGTGATAGCATGCTAGTTTTTTAGGAATAATGCCGTGAAAAAATATCTTTTTATTGTTGTACTCAATGTTATCTTTGTTCCACTTGTTAACTCTTCACCATGGAAAGGGCAGTGGCTAAGTACTTTCGGTAAAATTAATTTTATTGAATACAAGACAGCTTATAAAGACACCTCTCTGTTGTTTGGTAACTATGCAAAAAATGGTTTTATTATGGGGGTTTCTGTTGCCGATGAATTACATGGTGTTTTTTATGATGCAAAATTAAAAAAACAAGGATCGTTTGTTTTTAAACTCAATGACAAGCAGAACGGTTACAAAGGAGACTGGTATTTTGATGATATTGATAAAATGCTTAAATGGAACGGTTCTAAAATGATTGAAACTAAAGTATTGCCTGTTGCTGGAATTGATAGAAATAGGAATATTGAAGGCACATGGAATACAAACTTTGGGCAACTCGTCTTATCTCAGGAGGAAGTTTATGTGCAAGGGAAATATGATACTAAGGGGAAAATCCATGCAGTTTTTAATCAAGAAAACGGAATAATTTTTGGTTTTTTCACCAATAAAGAAAGGTGGGGTTTGCTTAAGTTTCAGTTAAACGACGAGAAACGGGCATTTAAAGGCCAGTGGACGTGGGAAACCAATGCTTGGTCTAATCAAAAATGGGATGGGCAAAAGATTGATATATAAACGCCAATTAGACAGTATTCTAATTCGAGTTTCTATATCGAGATTTGGATAATAAATACATTTCACCTGATTGTTTTAGGCTTTTGCTTAGAAAAGTTGCTAAAATGCCAAGCATTAATAGAAAGTTAACGGGTATGTTATGTCATTCAATTCATTTGGGAAATTATTAAAGATAACCACTTTTGGAGAGTCGCACGGGCCGATGATTGGTTGTGTGATTGATGGTTTTCCAGCAGGTATGGAAATTGCCGTTGAAGAGATAAAAGTCGAACTTCTCAGGCGAGCCACAGGAAAATCCAGACACACCTCACAACGCAAAGAAAAAGACGATGTAAAAATCGTGTCAGGTGTATTTGAAGGTGTTACAACCGGCATGCCTATCTCTTTGTTAATTGAAAATACCGATGCCCGTTCAAAAGATTATTCAACTATTAAAGATCAGTTCCGTCCAGGGCATGCCGATTACACCTATTGGCACAAGTTTGGTATTCGGGATTATCGCGGTGGGGGACGTTCTTCGGCACGAGAAACAACTATGCGTGTTGCCGCAGGAGCTTTGGCAAAAAAATGGTTGAAATTACATTTCAATATTGAAATTACTGGTTGGTTGGCTCAATTGGGCACAGTCATCATTGATAAAGTTGATTTACAAGAAACTGAAAACAACCCGTTTTTTTGCCCCAACAATTCCCAAGTACAAGAATTAGAAGAATATATGGATGCTTTGAGAAAGTCAGGTGATTCGGTTGGTGCCAATATTGGGGTGCAAGCAATCAATATGCCGGTTGGTTTGGGCGAACCGGTGTATGGTAAGCTTGATGCGGATATTGCCAGCGCAATGATGAGTATTAATGCCACCAAAGGCGTGGAAATTGGCGCAGGGTTTGAATGTGTGGTACAAAATGGTTCTGTACATCGTGACGAAATAGTAGATGGCGAATTTCTATCCAATCATGCTGGAGGAATACTCGGGGGGATTAGTTCGGGACAGGATGTTTTGGTTAATGTGGCCTTTAAACCGACTTCTAGTTTGCGATTGCCGGCAAAATCAGTTGATAAGTTTGGCAACAATGTAACGGTTATAACAAAGGGTAGGCATGATCCTTGTGTGGGAATTCGAGCAGTGCCTATTGTAGAGTCTATGCTGTCATTGGTGTTGATGGACCACATTTTAAGAAATAATGCTTTGTGCGGCAAATATTAATTTAGCCGTAAGAATAAAAGTAAGGATAAAAACAAAAATGAAAAAGAAATACAATATTGCAGTAGTTGGCGCCACAGGGGCTGTTGGAGAAGTAATGCTTTCAATTTTAAAAGAAAGAAAATTTCCAATCGATAGAATTTATGCATTGGCCAGCAGTAGAAGTACCCATAAAAGAGTCCAATATGGAGGAAGAACTCTAAAAGTTCAAGATTTAGATAAGTTCGACTTCAACCAAGTAGATATTGCCTTGTTTTCAGCAGGAGGTTCGGTTTCTGAAAAATATGCACCAATCGCAGGCAATACTGGCTGTATAGTTATTGATAATACTTCGCACTTTAGAAGGGACTATGATATTCCTCTGGTTATTCCTGAAGTAAACCCCGAAGCGTTAGAAAACTATAAACCCAGAAATATTATTGCCAACCCCAATTGTTCGACTATACAAATGCTGGTCGCTTTGGCTCCTATTCATAACGCAGTGGGGATAAAACGCATTAATGTTGCTACTTATCAAGCAGTATCAGGGGCAGGAACTCCAGGAATCAATGAATTGGCAAAACAAACCACAGCATTGTTGAGTTTTCAAGATATTGAGCCCAGTGTGTTTTCGGCTGAAATTGCGTTCAATGTTATTCCTCAAATTGACAGTATTCAAGATAATGGTTATACACGCGAAGAGATGAAAATGGTTTGGGAGACACAAAAAATATTAGATAAAAATATTTTGGTAAACCCAACGTGTGTGAGAGTGCCTGTTTTTTATGGACATTCTGAGGCTGTTCATATAGAAACAGAAAAGAACATCAGTGTGCAAGAAGTATTAGACTTGTTAACCAGTGCCAGTGGGGTGAAAATAGTTGATGATGTAGAGAGCTTGACATTTCCCACGCCAAAGAAAACCAGTTCAGGAAAAGATGCTGTGTTTGTGGGCAGAATTCGAAAAGATATTTCTTGTAAAAATGGCTTAAATCTCTGGGTTGTGTCCGATAATATACGCAAAGGGGCTGCATTGAATAGTGTGCAAATAGCAGAAGAAATGATAAAAATGCAGCTTATTTAGTAACTTAGCGCACTTTTTTAATATTAATTCTTGGATTGTTAACAAATTTTGGTTAATATTAAAGTAATTGTATAAAAACATAATTTTCATTGAGTTGTACGGAGCCATAAATGAATAAGAAATTTAGAAAACTAATCCTTCCTGCCAGTTTGCTTATTGCATCACAGTCCTTTGCTTTGGGTTTGGGTGGTTTGCAGATTGATTCGTCATTAGACGAAGTCTTAAGTGGGGAAATTCCTTTCATTATTGACAGCTCAGAAGAAATTGAAAGTATTGAGGTTTCAGTGGCTTCTTTTGCTGAATATAAAAAAGTTAACTTAGATAAATCTTATGTTCCAACCAATATCCAAGTGGAAGTTGTTGAAAGAAATGGACAGAAATATGTTCAGGTTTCTTCAGTAGGGCCTGTCAGTGAGCCTATCGTTTCTTTGTTGTTGGTCGTCGATTGGTCAAATGGGCGCCTATTAAGAGAATTTACAATACTATTAGATCCACCACTTTTCAACAATACTCAGACCAACGAGTATTCAAAACCGGTAGAAACAAACACCTATGTTGCTCCTCAACAAATTGAAAGCCAGTCACAACCAGTAACTCAAACCAGTAGACAAGCTAGTAGACAAATAAGTGCAAGTAACTATACTGGTTCAAGCCAAATAGTTGTTGAATCTGGTGATACCTTGTGGAGAATAGCCAGTCGTTACAATGATGGGAGTAGCACGCAGCAAATGATGGTGGCAATATTCAACAATAACTCGGAAGCTTTTTTAAATGACGATATGAATCAATTGAGAAAAGGAGCCGTCCTAACTATTCCTGACTCAGATCAAGTTTCAATGATTTCTAATGGTCAGGCGGTTTCTGAAGTTAGGTCTCATATGCAAAAGTGGTCAAGATTGCAAACGGCAGATTCTTCAACGAATTCAAATAATTCTTCTACAACTGATTTCGGCATTGAGTTGGTGCCTCCCAGTGATTCAGACTCTTCTGAAAGTTATAACTCATCTGGAACTTCAACAAGTAGCAGGGTAAATACGAAGACTATTGCAGATTTAAACAGAGCAAAAGAAGAATTGATTAGTTCAAGTTTGGAGAACTCGGAGCTGTCAAGCCGGGTCAGCGAATTAGAAAGAATTATTGAAGATCAAAAACTTGCACTTTCTTTAAAAGACTCAGACTTGGCTCAATTACAAGAAATGCTCAAAGAAGATGGAGAAATGGATCCAACATCTTTAGATACAATGTCCGATACGATGTCAGAGACTATGTCAGATACGCCTTCCGATACCATGACAACTGATGATGTGTGGGATGATATGCAATCAGATTCTACTGAAATGTCTGATATTTCAGGGTCTGAAAGCATGGATGATACAAACTCAGAGATGATGGATGATTCTGAAATGGTTGATGAAACGATGCATGAAGACAGCATGGAAGACAGTATGGACTCAGAAACCAGCGACACTGTAGTGATAGAAGATGTTGAACAAGACACTTTAGATACTCAGCCTGATATTGCTCAGCCAATTAAGAAAGAGCCATCATTTTTAGAAAAAATAATGCAGTACAAATTTGAAGGTTTGATCGGTCTAGGTGCTTTGTTGTTGGGTTTGTTGGGTTTTGTATTCTTTAAACGCAGAGGAGAAAATGCTTCATCTGATGCTGATGGGTTTTTAGACAGTATTTCTAATGATGGCGATAACGATGGTGACAACAATGTTGATTTGGATGATTTTAATTCATCACTGGATAGTAACTCTACCGAGCTTGATCTAACAAATTTAGAGGATTTTGATGATCTGGATGATTTAGATGATTTAGAAGATCGGGAATTGTCAGAAGTTACGCAACAAGGCGAAGACTTATCTGAAGAAGTACCTGAAGTTGTAGTTATGAATGATTCTGAAGATGAGTTAAATGATGGACTTGATGATGATTTAGCCGATTTAGATGAATTGGATTTGGATTTGGAGTTTGGCTTAGACGATGATTTAGAATCGGATTCTGAACCATCTGAGCAAACCGATGATGATTCTGAAAATACAGAGCTGGAGTTTGATCTTGAAGAGGACTTGTCTGAAGAGCAAGAAGAAAAGGATTCTGAAGACTTGTCTCTGGATTTTGAATTAGATGATTTGGATTTGGATGACGAGTCAAGTGATGAGTTTGAATTTGATCTTGATGTAAGCTCAGAAGATTTGGATAAAGTGACAGATGACCCTGAAGAGTTGGACGAGTTGGTTTTTGATACTGGAGAAAGAACAATTGTGGATGCAGTCGAAACTATTGGCGATGAAGTCCAAGAAGTTGCAGATGTGGACAATGATGACTTGCCAGACTTAGAGTTTGACCTGTCTGATGATTTGTTTGATACAGATGATTTGGATCTTGGACTGGACTCAGAATCAGACTCCGATTCTATAGAAAAGGATGACGTAACCGAGCTCAATTTAGAATCATTGGATGAAGAAAATTTAGCTTCAGAATTCAATCTTGATGACTCTGGTGATGTTGAAGAGCCGGATGAAGATGTTGATATTGGATTAGATTTTGATGATCTTGCCAGTGATGATGATGATGCGATAGATACAAAGCTAGACTTGGCTAAAGCTTATTTTGAAATGGGTGATGTAGATGGCGCACAACAAATGGTTAATGAAATCATTGAAGAAGGCAATGATGAACAGAAATCCAAAGCTGAAGAACTAAAGACTGAAATAGAAGGTTCGTAATCACTTTTTTTTGATTGATCAATCAATCAATTAATTAATTAATTATTCAAAAGGGGCTGTTGATGAATTTCTAACAGCCCTTCTAAATTCAGATGAAAAGAAATAAATTTCAAAAATATATATAATGAGATATGCATGCGGTGTTGAGTATGATGGGCATGGTTTTTTGGGCTTTCAAACACAGGTCCAAGAACCGACTATTCAGAATTGTTTAGAAAAAGCCATCGCCAAAGTTGCCAATCACAGTGTTAGGTTAACTTGTTCTGGTCGTACCGATACAGGTGTCAGTGCAACGGCTCAGGTTATTCATTTTGATACCATTGCCGATAGAACGGATTACCAATGGATTATGGGTATAAATACCAACCTACCTAAAGGCATATCATTGCTTTGGGTAAAGCAAGTACCTGAAGGTTTTCATGCGCGATTTTCAGCGACTCAACGCAGTTATCAATATACTATTTTAAATCGATGGATTAGACCCGCTATTAACCGCCACAGTTTAACTTGGGAAATGTTGCCATTGAATGAGGAGAAAATGCATAAAGCTGCACAATACCTACTTGGAGAACATGATTTTAACGCCTTTAGATCATCTGCCTGCCAATCAAAAACGTCAATTAAGACCATCAACAGTATTTCAGTGGCTAGAAAAGGCAATAAAGTTATCATGAGTGTTGCCGCTACAGGTTTTTTGCATCACATGATTAGAAATATTATTGGCACTTTGATTCCCATAGGAAGGGGCGAAAGAAATACCGAGTCAATGTTAGAGATACTCCAGAGCAAAGACAGAACCAAAGCTGGCATTACAGCAGCACCAAATGGCTTATCTTTTAATACAGTAAAGTATCCTAAAATATTCAACTTACCAGAAGGACCTATACCCGATCATTTGCAACAGCATTATGCAAAATAGAGACTTTGTAAAGTTCTGTGGTATTACAAATACAAAAGATGCCTTGATTGCTCAAGCTGCAGGTTGCGATGCCATCGGTTTTGTCTTTGTGAAAAAATCCAAAAGATTCGTGAGAATTGAAACATGCCAAACCATTTTAAACAACATTTCACCCAATATTTTAACCGTGGCATTATTTGCAGACAATTCAGAACAAGAAATTAGACATGTCTTGAAACATTGTAATATTCACGTCCTTCAGTTCCACGGCAATGAAAGTGCCGATTTCTGTAATCAGTGGCAAAGACCTTACTGGAAAGCCATTCCAATGGCAGATGGTGTGAATCCAATAGAATATTCAAAGAAATATGTTGATGCTGCGGGTTATTTAATTGATAATTATGGCTCTAAAAAATCTGGTGGAAGTGGCACTCGTTTTGACTGGGGTCAGTTGCCAAAAAACTTAGACAGCAAATGGATATTGGCAGGTGGCTTGAACCCTGAAAATATAGGTCAAGCGAAATCACTAACACAATTGAACAGTTTTGATGTAAGCTCAGGAATTGAAGAGTATCCAGGGAAAAAATCAGAAACTAAAATGATAAACTTTATAAAAAATTTACATGATTGATTATTACAATTACCCAGACCACAAAGGCCATTTTGAACAGTTTGGAGGAGTATTCGCCTCTGAAACCTTGATGCTTTGCCTGAAAGAATTACAGGAGTCCTACGCCAAGCTCAAATTATGCAAAGATTTTCAAAACGAATTTCACAATGACTTGGCTCACTATGTTGGCAGGCCTTCTCCCTTGTATTTTGCTAAAAGGCTTACCGAAACTGTAGGTGGGGCGCAAATTTGGCTAAAACGAGAAGACTTAAATCACACTGGTGCTCATAAAATCAACAATACAGTTGGACAAATTCTGATGGCTAAGGCGATGGGAAAAAAACGTATTATTGCAGAAACTGGTGCAGGGCAACATGGTGTAGCCACAGCAACAGTGGCAGCAAGGTTGGGCTTGGAGTGTGTGGTATATATGGGAGAAGTAGACATTCAACGCCAGGCAATTAATGTGTACCGCATGAAACTACTGGGTGCTGAAGTTATCAGTGTAACATCGGGTTCAAAAACACTCAAAGATGCCTTGAATGAAGCCATGCGTGATTGGGTGGCTAATGTTGATGACACTTTTTATATCATTGGCACGGTTGCGGGACCTGCTCCATATCCTGAAATGGTCCGAGATTTTAATTCTGTGGTTGGTAAAGAAGCGAAACAACAATTTGAGCATCAAGTAGGTGGTTTGCCTCATGCCTTGGTTGCATGTGTGGGTGGAGGATCAAATGCTATGGGATTGTTTTACGAATTTCTAAATGATGAGTCAGTCTCATTGTATGGTGTAGAAGCCGAAGGTAAAGGCATAAAAACCGGCAAACACGCAGCATCAATTGCCCTAGGTGACATAGGTGTGTTGCATGGCAATAGAACCTATGTTATGTCAGATGAGGATGGTCAAATCACGGAGACTCATTCTATTTCTGCAGGGCTGGATTATCCAGGAGTTGGTCCAGAGCATGCATTTTTGCATTATTCTAAACGTGCAAATTATGTTTTGGCCAATGATGAAGAAGCACTCAATGCTTTTCATTTGTTAACTAAAATAGAAGGAATTTTACCAGCCCTAGAAAGTTCGCATGCAGTGGCTTACGGCATGAAACTGGCTCAAAGACTAGACAAAGACAAGCACATAATCATCAATTTGTCAGGCAGAGGCGATAAGGATGTGCATACCATTGCTGCGCTTGAAGGAATAAGCTTGTGAGTAGATTAGATCAAACATTTGCGCAATTAAAAAAACACCAACAAAAAGCATTAATTCCGTTTGTTACAGCAGGGCATCCTCATCCTTTGTTAACGGTTCCAATCATGCATTCCTTAGTTAAAAATGGTGCCAGTATCATTGAATTAGGCATGCCTTTTTCTGACCCGATGGCCGATGGAATCGTTATTCAGGAATCTTCAGAAAAAGCCATTGAACATGGCATGACATTAAGTTCAGTACTAGATATTGTTGGAGAATTTCGAGAGCAAGACAAAGACACCCCTGTGGTTTTAATGGGCTATTTAAATCCTATTGAAAAGTTTGGCTACGAAGCATTTGTAAAAACAGCCGCAAATTCTGGAGTGGATGCCATTCTTATTGTCGATTGTCCTCCAGAAGAGTCTGAAAAGTTATTGATTTTGTTAAAGAGGTTCAATATGAATCAAATCTTTTTAATTGCACCAACAACCAATAAGCAAAGACAAATGTATATTTTGTCACAAGCATCGGGTTTTATTTATTGTGTGGCATTAAAAGGGGTGACAGGTGCCAGTAATGTCCAATACGGTGGTTTGTCAGAAAAGGTTGCTTCAATTAATACTATTTCCGATATCCCAGTGGCAATTGGTTTTGGTGTAAAGGATATAGATTCCGCTGTGGCAGTTGCAAAGTATGCAGATGCTGTGGTTATTGGCTCAGCACTGGTCAGCTTATTGGATAAATGTCAGAATCAAAAAGAAGTGGAAAAAGCCATAAAAGTATTTATTAAACCTATAGCTAAAGTTATCAATAAATCAGAAAATAAATCAGAAAATAAATCATAGAATAAATCATTGAGAAAGTAATATGAGTTGGTTTCAAAAAATAAAATTATCAAGAATTCGCACAGAAGGCGGCAATAAAAAGAAAAATGTACCAGAAGGACTTTGGACTAAATGTGAACAATGTGACGAGGTCTTGTATCAGCCTGAGTTAGAAAAATCAGCGCGGGTTTGCCCTAAGTGTGATTTTCATGGCCGTTTAACTGGTCGTGCCCGTTTGCAAAATTTCTTAGATGCAGGTTCAACAACAGAAATAGCACCCCATTTAGAATCTTTGGATCCATTGAAGTTCAAAGATTCAAAAAAATACAAAGACAGAACCATTCAAGCTCAGAAGAAAACCGGTGAAAAAGATGCTTTAATTGCGATGACTGGGAAACTATTGGGCAAAGATGTGGTTGCTTCTGCGTTCAGTTTTAGTTATATGGGCGGTTCTATGGGGTCAGTTGTCGGCGAGAAATTTGTGCGGGCAGCTCACATCGCACTAGAAAAGAAGGTTCCATTCGTTAATTTCTCAGCTTCTGGTGGAGCCAGAATGCAGGAGTCATTGTTTTCTTTGATGCAAATGGCGAAAACTTCTGCTGCATTAAAGAAATTAAAAAATGCAGGAATACCGTATATTTCTGTTTTAACCAACCCTACTACTGGTGGTGTTTCTGCAAGTTTGGCACTGTTGGGTGATATTAATATTGCTGAACCTGATGCATTGATTTGCTTTGCAGGGCCAAGAGTGATTGAACAAACAGTAAGAGAAAAATTGCCCGAAGGTTTTCAACGCTCAGAGTTTCTTCAAGAGCATGGGGCTATTGACATGATTGTGAACCGCGGAGAAATGCGTGATACAGTAGCTAGGTTGCTTGATTTATTAACACCATCAAAAAACGTACCGATAGATCCCGATGAAATTATTCTAAAAAAAGACGCAACGAAAGAAATAAAGAAAGAAGCAACGAAAGAAACAAATAAAGAAAACACAAATAAACACTAGTATGACGAACAAGAAGTCGCTTAAACAGTGGTTGTCCACGCTTGAAACCAAACACAATAAAAAAATTGACTTGGGTTTGGAGCGAATAAAGAAAGTCTATGATTCTCTAAAGTTAGAAAAAATATCGCCGACAATTATCACAGTAGCAGGCACCAATGGCAAGGGTTCTACAGTGGCTATTCTTTCTAGTATCACCCAGCAAGGTCAATACAAAGTTGGCTGTTTTACTTCGCCACATATTTTGTCTTTCAATGAACGGATTCAAATTAACAGTAAAAATGTTGCCGATAGCGAAATTATTCAAGCATTTGAATTGATTGAAGATAACCTTAATGGTGTTACTTTAAGCTATTTTGAATACGCAACATTGGCTGCCTTTATTGTCTTTAAGAAACACCAAGTTGACATCAGTATCTTGGAAGTGGGTTTGGGTGGTAGGTTGGACTCGGTAAATGTACTGGACACAGATTGTGCTATTATTACAACCATAGATATTGACCATACCGAATGGCTTGGTGATGATATTGAGTCAATTGCTTTTGAGAAGGCAGGAATTATTCGAGCAAACAAGCCAGTAATTTATGGTGACACCGATTGTCCGTTGTCTATCATCAGTCATGCTGGGAACGTAGGTGCAAATTTAACGATTGTGGATCCCCCTTTCGAAATTCCAAAAATCAACATCAAAGGAAAATACCAAACAAAAAACGCACGCACTGCAATTACTGCTTTGTCATTGATACCCGAAATTCATATTTCTGAAGATAACATCAACAAGGGCTTGTTAAATATTCAATTGAGTGGGCGTTTACAAACCATTGCAACACAACCAGAGATTATTGTAGATGTATCGCACAACAAACAAGCCGCGTTATCTTTGGCTAATTGGTTAAGAGAGAACCCTGTCACAGGTAAAACCATTGCTGTATTTGCCGTTTTAAAAGACAAACATGCCGTTAAATGGCTGGATGAATTTAAGGGTTTGATTGATTGCTGGTGTATTTCCGACTTGGAATCTGAACGCACATTACCTAAGAACGAATTGCTGCAATTGCTGGCCGATAGTTATAAATTGGTGATGTCATTTGGGTCAGTGCAACAGGCTTTTGCCAAAGCAAAAATAATAGCCGATTCAAACGATAGGATTGTTGTGTTTGGCTCCTTTTATACGGTTAGCGAAGTCATGCAAGGATGATAGTAGATTTTCACTGCCACAGCAATTGCTCAGATGGCTCGCTATCTCCTTCGAAATTGGTCAAATTGGCAGAACAATCCCATGTTGAAATGTTGTCAATTACCGACCACGACAATGTGGATGCTTATTCAAGTATTAGAAAAATAGACACACCTATTAAAATAATCAGCGGTATTGAATTTTCAACTGTTTGGAATAAAATAGGGGTTCATATTATTGGCTTGAATATAGATACTGGCTCAGCACATTTACAGGCATCAATTGAACATCAGAAACGGGCAAGAAAAGAACGGGCAATTATTATTTCTAAAAGACTAGAAAAGGTGGGTTTGTTAGATGGATACAATAAGATAACCTCTTCAACCAGTGCTGCTCAAATTGGCAGACCAGACTTTGCCAAACTGTTAATAACAGAAGGCATTGCCAAAGACTGGAATCAAGCTTTTAAAAAACACTTAGGAGCAGGACAGGCCGGCGATGTAAAAAGTCATTGGTTAACTTTCGATCAAGTGATTGCTTGTATTCTTGAATCAGGAGGGCTGCCAGTATTGGCTCACCCGCTTTATTATCAGTTAACCAATAGCAAATTAAAACGCTTACTTGTTGACTTTATCGAACAAGGTGGTATAGGTCTAGAAGTCTTGAATGGTTATCAAAACTCCGATAAAACTCAGTACTTGTGTCAATTGTGTCGTGATTTTGATTTAAAAATATCAGTGGGTTCTGATTTTCATAATCCCGCTAGTCGCAGAAAATTGGGCATCAACACAAAACTATTTGCAGATATGGATCCCGTTTGGGACTTGTTTTAATTCTTCTACAGATTAATTTTTATCACTATCGTCACTGGTGTTTTTTAATGGTGTAACAATCGGTAAATTTCAAGTTAGTTGTCGTCTAAAAATGATCGAAATACAGCACTCAATTCAGCTTTCCTTCGCTACGGTTTCTATTCTCGGACAAGCTCCTGGGCTGGTTAAATATTCCTATATATTTCAGCAAGTTACTTTTTAAATAAGTGCCATTCAGGTAAAGCCTATCCTACAACTTTAACGGAAAAGTAGTGAATTTTTAGAGTAAAAAGTAGCTAAGGTAAGCTGCATTCCCGTCGATTTTAGTTGTGAATATACCTCTCTTGTCTATTTGAGTTATTTAGTCATTCTGTAGATGGAGAATTTAGCATTGCCAGCGATATTTTTTACATGCCCAAAAATCCTTTTTAAGTGAGAATAATAGGGCATGTGTCTATTGGCTACAACCAGCAATGTTCCTCCTTTTGTTAGGGTCTTATGCGACTGTTTAAACATCTGTAAAGCAATATGGCTACCAATACTGTGTGATTGATGAAAGGGAGGATTGCAGACAATTAAATCTATTGAATGGGGGGCAAAATTGTCTAAGCAATTGTTGACTAAAAATTGACAGTTTTTTAATGATTTTAAATTAAACTCACAAGTAGACTTGGCTGATGCAACTGCCATATACGATTCATCGACAAAGGTCACTTTGGCTTTAGAATAGAGTGTAGCAAGATTTAAGCCAACAACGCCATTGCCGCAACCTAAATCAATAATACTATCAATATTAGGCAGTGTCGGTAGATGTTGTAATAAAAACCGTGTACCAACATCTAGTGACTGTTTAGAAAACACATTGGCATGGCTGAAAACTGTAAAGCGCGTACCTTCTTGTGTAAACTTTTGTAGGGCAGGTATTTTTCCTTGCTTTATCTCTGAATCAACAAAAATCAAACGCGATTTTTTTTTGGCCAAAGAGGTGCGGGTTTTGCCCATTGTTTCTTCAAGAATTTTCCAAAGGGATTTCGGCATGTTCTTGACCATTCCTGCTATAATTATCTGTGTTGTTGGCTTGACATGGGGAATAATGGTGGCTAAAAAATAGCGCAAATAATCTAAAGTTTTCGGCGCTTTGATGATGACATAATCGTAGATTGCTTCATGTTCAGATAAGCTATTTAATAAATTGATTGTATTTTTGTTTAATTGGTTTGACTGGATGTTATTAATGATGGCTTTTTTGCTGACAATAGAATCAGTCATAACATAAGGTTTATATGGGAGCAACGACAAGGTCAAAGCGCCAAAAGCATCGTTGAAAATCAATATATTTTTTTTATTCAGTTTTTCTTGTTGTTCATGAAGGTAATCTAAAAGGTATACATCAGCTGCATCCCAAGCTTGTAAATTCTGAGTTTTCAGATAGGGATATCTTTTTAAATCGGATGAAATGAATTTAGTAATCAACTGTGTGGTCATGTCTTGTTCTGGTTATAAGCTCGGTTGCAGGTAAAGATAAACCACAATAAGCAAAGATAGTTAAAATATTTTCACATTATATGATAAAATAATACCCCTATGGGATTAAGTACACATAAATTAACTTTTAAAAAAGGACAGCGGGTATTCAAAGTGGGTGATGAGGCTCATTGCGCCTACATCGTCGAATCTGGTACGATAGATTTATATGCCATTTCACAAGAAGATGAATTAATCGCATCATTAAGTAAAGGCGAATTGTTGGGAGAGATGGGAGTCATCGATAAAAGCAAGCGTTCGGTAAGTGCCTTTGCTGCCACTGATTTAGAATTGTTGGTGATTGACAGAGAACAAATTACCAAACGATTAGAAAAAGCAGATCCAATCATTCGTGGTGTAATGGAAGTTTTATTGCGCAGAATTAGAAATTTGTTAGGCACCAGCTATGAATTTGATCAAGTGGTTAATCACCCCGGTAGTGATGACAACTCAATTGTGACCGAAGGATTAGATAAAATTCGTTTTGAAAAAGAGCTACACCAAGCCTTAGAAAAAGGGGATATCAACAACGTTTACCAACCGATGGTTTGCCTTAAAAGCGGTAAAATCGCGGGTTTTGAGGCGCTAAGTCGCTGGAATCATCCTGAGAAAGGCATGGTCTCACCTTTTGAGTTCATCACTTTGGCAGAAGAAAGCGATTTGATTAAAACCATGGGCTTGCAAATTTTTGACAGTGCTTGTAAGCAGTTGGCAGAATTCCAGAAGGCCAGAGATAAAGTGAATAATGATCTATCACCTTTGTTCATGAGTATCAATGTTTCCGCAGCACAATTAACCGCTGAAAATTTCTTTGCTGATATTTTCGCCATTACACAGAACTACAATGTCGACCCGGCAAATATTAAAATTGAAATTACCGAAAGTCTGGTTGTAGACTATAAAAAAGTTAAAATATGGATTGATGATTGCCGAAATATGGGTTTTAAATTGTCTTTGGACGATTTTGGAACGGGTTACTCGGGATTTCAGCACTTGCTAGAGCTTGATTTTCACACGATAAAAATTGACCAAGCTTTTACTATGTCGATTGATACCAACCCAAAGAGTTTAATTATGCTTGAAGTCATAACCGATATGGCAAAGCGGATGAATATGTCGGTGGTTGCAGAAGGAATTGAAGATTTAAAATGTGCAAATAAACTCAAAAGCATTGGCGTAGATTACGCCCAAGGCTACTATTTTTTCAAGCCTACTAGCCCTGCAGAAATTTCGCCCTCTCTTTGAAAGTTATTACCTGAAAAAAGCACCTGTTTCAATGATTAAACCCAATACATTACAGCTTGCTCGTGCTATAATTCGCCGATTGGAAAAACGCAATTAGGAAACCTAAATAATGGTCGATGAAACCAACGATATAACTCAAAGTTCAGATATTCAGAAAGTAAATCTTGTTGATGAAATGCAAAAATCATACCTTGATTATGCCATGAGCGTAATTGTAGGTAGGGCGTTGCCCGATGTGCGAGATGGTTTAAAACCTGTTCATCGCCGTGTCTTGTTTGCCATGAGCGAATTGGGCAATGATTGGAACAAGGCTTATAAAAAATCAGCGCGTATTGTTGGTGATGTCATCGGTAAATACCATCCACATGGTGATACAGCGGTTTATGACACCATAGTACGGATGGCGCAACCCTTTTCATTGCGTTATATGTTGGTTGATGGTCAAGGTAACTTCGGTTCGGTAGATGGAGATTCAGCTGCAGCCATGCGTTACACGGAAATCCGCATGTCTAAAATTGCCCACCAGCTATTGGCGGATATTGATAAAGAGACCGTTGACTTTAGAGCCAATTATGATGAGTCGGAACATGAACCCGTTGTGCTGCCCTCAAGGGTTCCTGCATTATTGGTCAATGGTTCATCAGGAATTGCTGTTGGGATGGCGACCAATATACCACCGCATAATTTAACCGAGGTAATCAATGCGGTTATTGCGATGTCTTTTAATCAAGAAATTACCCTTGATGAATTGATGGAGTACTTACCGGGCCCTGATTTCCCAACTGCTGCGATTATTAATGGCTCAAAAGGCATACGCGAAGCTTATGAAACGGGCAAAGGCAAGATTTATATGCGCGCCAAAACGCATATTGAAATTGATGACAGTACTGGCAAACAAACGATTATCGTTGATGAACTCCCGTATCAAGTTAATAAAGCCAGGCTGATTGAAAAAATTGCCGAACTGCTGAAGATTAAACGCATTGAAGGCATTACTGCATTGCGCGATGAATCCGATAAGGACGGTATGCGTGTCGTGATTGAAATGCGCCGTGGTGAAGTAGCCGAAGTGATGCTGAATCAATTGTTCAAATTAACCCAATTGCAAACCGTATTTGGCATGAATATGGTGGCACTGGTTGACGGACAGCCAGAATTATTGACCTTGCGTCAGATTATTAATTGTTTCTTAAAGCACAGACGGGAAGTAATTGTTCGCCGTACCTTGTTCTTATTGAAAAAAGCACGCGCAAGAGCACATGTATTGGAAGGATTGGCGATTGCGTTAGCCAATATAGATGAAATTATCGCGTTAATCAAAGCATCAGACAATCCAACAGCTGCCAGAGAAGCGTTGTTGTCCAAAAGATGGCAGTCAGAAGCGATTAAATCGATGTTGTCAGGCGATGCAAGTTTGTGCCGCCCTGAAGATTTATCTGATGAATTCGGCATGTTTGATGATGGTTATCAATTGTCTCCGATTCAAGCCAAAGCCATTCTAGATTTACAATTACATAGATTAACAGGCTTAGAGCAAGAAAAGCTTACCAATGAATTCAAAGAAATTATTGGCAAAATTCAAGAATTTATCGAAATTTTAACCAATCCTGATAGATTGCTTGAAGTGGTTCGTGAAGAATTAGAAGAAATCAAAACCAATTTTGGCGATGCGCGCCGTTCAGTTATTATAGAACATCAAATGCATTTAACCATGGAAGATTTAATCACCGAAGAAGAAGTCGTGGTAACCTTGTCGCATGCGGGTTATGCCAAGATGCAACAATTAGACGTTTATCAAGCACAAAGACGCGGCGGCAAAGGCAAAACAGCCACCAAGATGAAGGATGAAGATTTTGTCGAACGTCTATGGGTGACCAATACCCATGATACATTGCTGTGCTTTAGTGATAAAGCGCGTTTATATTGGCTGAAAGTTTATGAATTGCCAATGGCATCACGCACTGCTAAAGGTAAGCCTTTAGTGAACTTATTGCCACTTGAAAAAGACGAAAGAATTACTGCAATATTACCGATTCGTGATTATGACGAAGATAAATTTATCTTCTTCGCAACGGCTATGGGCGTGGTTAAAAAATCACCATTACCACTATTCAAAAATGTACGTGCAAGTGGTGTTATCGGTTTAACATTGCTCGAAGGCGATCACCTGGTTAATGTTGAAATCACCGATGGCAGCAAAGAAGTATTGTTATTCACAACTGGCGGTAAGTGCGTAAGGTTTGATGAATCAGGTATCCGTTCAATGGGCAGAACAGCCCGTGGAGTCCGTGGCATTAGACTAAAAGAAAGCCAAAAAGTCGTATCAATGTTTGTAGCAGATGAAGGAAATGTGCTGGTCTGTACTGAAAATGGATTCGGCAAACAAACCAAACTCGATGAATTTAGATTAATTAAACGCGGTGGACAAGGCGTGATAGCTATTCAATGTTCTGAGCGCAACGGTGGTGTAGTAGGAGCCTGTCAAGTTTCTGAAAAAGATGAAATTATGCTTATCAGTGATGGCGGAACCTTGGTGCGCACAAAAGTCAGTGGTATTTCTACAGTTGGACGAAACACCCAGGGCGTGACATTGATCCGTTTATCCAAGAAAGAAAAACTCGTTAGTCTAGCCAAAATCGCCTACATGGAAGGCGATGATGAAGAAGAGTAAAATCTTATAATTATCAATTGTTAATGGTTAATTATAAATGGACTGTGGTTTTACCACAAAACCGTCATTCTCGTGAAGGCGGGAATCCATGTTGTTAAAAACTGGATTCCCTTTTCAAGGGAGTGACAAATAATAATCAAATAACTCTGCGTAACCCTGCGGTTCTCCGCGAACCTCTGTGTTCCTTAGTTCTAAATTCGGGGGACAAAATGGCACAATTAAAAACAGCCTACATCTGCGACGGCATCCGCACAGCAATCGGTCGTTTTGGCGGTACGCTCGCCACAATTCGCCCAGATGACATGCTCGCTCATGTTATCAAAGAACTAATCGGAAGAAATCCAGAGCTAAACCCAGATAAAATTGAAGATGTCATAGCAGGCTGTGCCAATCAAGCCGGTGAAGACAACCGCAATATTGCTCGTATGTCTGCTTTATTGGCTGGTTTACCCAGCAATGTTCCTGGCGTAACAATTAATCGATTGTGTGCATCCGGATTAGATGCGGTTGCCATGGCAGCACGCAATATTGCCACAGATGAAGCCGATTTAATTATCGCTGGTGGTGTAGAATCTATGTCACGCGCACCTTTTGTAATGCCCAAAGCTCAAGCTGCATATTCACGTCACGCTGAAATATATGATACTACCATCGGCTGGCGATTTGTCAATAAACGATTAAAATCTCAATACGGCATAGACTCTATGCCTGAAACAGCAGAAAATGTCGCCCAACAATTCAACATCAGCCGTCAAGACCAAGATTTGTTCGCCTTTAACAGCCAAAATAAAACCGCCATTGCCCAAGACAGTGGTATCATTGACGAAGAAATTGTCCCCGTTGCAATACCTCAAACAAAAGCCGAGCCCTTAATTTTTGATAAAGACGAACACCCAAGACA
This sequence comes from uncultured Alcanivoracaceae bacterium, assembly GCA_964564165.1. Classification (GTDB taxonomy): domain Bacteria; phylum Pseudomonadota; class Gammaproteobacteria; order Xanthomonadales; family Marinicellaceae; genus NORP309. The sequence goes on from CAZLZZ010000022.1 coordinate 18,903, forward strand.
AACACCCTTAGAAAAACTTAGTACCTTGCGAACACCCTTCAAAAAAGAAGGCGGAACCGTAACAGCAGCCAATGCATCAGGGGTTAATGACGGCGCTTGTGCCTTAATTATCGCGTCAGAAAGCGCGATAAAAACACACAGTTTAACGCCCATAGCCAAAATCATAGGAACAGTGGCCGTTGGTGTAGAACCAAAAATCATGGGCATAGGACCTGCACCAGCCACGAAAAAGTTATTAACCAAATATGGATTGTCCATAGATGACATAGACGTTATTGAACTCAACGAAGCCTTCGCTTCGCAATCTTTGGCGGTATTAAGAGAATTAGGAATAGCCGATGATGATAAACGTGTAAATCCCAATGGTGGCGCAATCTCACTGGGCCATCCACTGGGCATGAGCGGTGCAAGACTGGCACTAACAGCCGCCAAACAACTGCAACGAACTGGTGGTAAATATGCCATTTGTACATTATGTATAGGCGTAGGGCAGGGCATGGCGATGCTTATTGAAAGTTGTGAATAAATTATTTAGTAACACAAAGCGCGCAAAGAAGGCGCAAAGGAACGCAAAGAAATAAATGTATAGTAATGGGTTGCAACTAATAATTGATTCAATTTCTTGGAATAAACTCGCGGATGCTTATGGGGTTGCTAACAAAGCACCTCAAGGATTTACCGATTTATTTAGTGATGATCAAGACATCAGAGAAGATGCAGTATATGAGTTTCTTCTTAGTTCGGCATTGCATCAATATACTACTTATTCTTGTACTCCTTATGTAGTAAAGTGTGTTATCTATATTATTAAAAATGAAGATATAGAAAATCTTTATATTATTAGTTATCCATTGATTCGAGAACTATTTCTGTTTATTCAAGGATGCTCTCATAGTGCTCTAACAAATGTTGAATTAAGGAATGAAATAGTAAAAGGTAAATTAATTTATCAGAAGTACAAAAGCCACCATGATGCATTAACTTCAAATTACGCAAGTAACTTATTTGATTTCTCGAATACCCATCAAAAATAAATTATATAAACATTGATAACCATCAAGTCAATAAATTATAATTGCTGTATAATAAAAAACCTCTGTGTAGCTCTGCGGTTCTCTGTGAACCTCTGTGTTACTTATCCTTAAAATAATCACTGGGGAAACTATGTACTCACAAGGCCTAAAAGACTCAAAAGCAGGCGATGATTCGCAAGAATTGCTTGATGCATTTCAGGTGCGAATAGATAACGAAGAAAAAATTGAACCACGTGATTGGATGCCACAGGCGTATAGAAAGACACTGATTCGTCAGATTTCTCAACATGCCCATTCTGAAATTGTGGGTCAACTACCCGAGGCCAATTGGGTAACACGTGCCCCAACAATAAAACGTAAATTGATTTTATTGGCAAAGATACAAGATGAAGCAGGACATGGTTTGTACTTGTATTCGGCTGCCGAAACATTGGGTGAATCCTACCAAAAGATGAATCAAGATTTACTATCTGGCAAGGCTAAATATTCTAGTATTTTTAATTATCCAACCCTAAACTGGGCAGATGCTGGGGCTGTGGGTTGGTTGGTCGATGGTGCGGCGATTATGAATCAAGTGGCATTGTGCCGGACTTCTTATGGACCATATTCAAGAGCGATGGTACGTGTTTGTAAGGAAGAGAGTTTTCACCAACGCCAAGGTTATGATATTATGATTAAAATGGCGAAAGGCTCGCCTGAGCAAAAGGCCATGGCACAAGATGCATTGAATCGCACTTGGTGGCCATCATTGATGATGTTTGGTCCCAGTGATAAAGACTCTAAACATTCTGACCAGTCTATGAAGTGGAAGATTAAACGTTTTAGTAACGATGATTTAAGACAAAAATTCATTGACGCAACCGTCCCACAAGCTGAATATTTGGGATTAACATTTCCTGATAAGAATCTGAAATATAACGATAAAACAGGTCACTATGATTTTAGTGAAATCAAATGGGATGAATTGTTTGATGTAATAAAAGGCAATGGACCATGCAATCAACAACGCATGGATGCGCGCAATAAAGCCTACGATGATGGTGCTTGGGTACGAGAAGCAGCGGCGGCTTACGCAAAAAAACAAGATAACATTAAACATGACAAAGAGGTGGCATAATGAAATTGTATGAAGTGTTTTTAAGAGCAAAAGCAGGTCTAAGCCACAAACATGTGGGGTCAGTTCATGCCACAGATGCACAAATGGCGATGCAAAATGCCAGAGATTTATACACCCGACGAGAAGAAGGGGTCAGTATATGGGTAGTTGACTCAACTCAAATAATTTCATCCAACCCTATCGACAAAGCCGCTTATTTTGAACCAGCTGTCGATAAAATCTATCGCCATCCCAGTTTTTATCCCTTTGACAAAGAGGTTAAAAATATCTGATGACAATCGCCTATAACTATGTACAAAACCTTGCCGACAATACCCTGATTTTAGGGCAAAGATTGTCTGAATGGTGTGGGATGGGTCCCTTTTTAGAAGAAGACTTGGCTTTAACCAATACCGCATTAGATATTATTGGTCAGGCAAAAATGCTTATGGAACTAGCAGCAGAAATCAAAGGAACCGACTATTCTGCTGATGATTTAGCATTTATGCGTGATCAGCATGAATTTAAAAATGTTATATTGGTAGAGCAACCCAATGGAGACTATTCACAAACTATGCTGCGTCAGTATTTTATGGATGTTTATCATGTGCATTTATATCAAATTTTATCTGGCAGCAAGCATAAACAATTAGCAGGAATTGCTGAAAAATCATTAAAAGAAGTGACCTATCATTTAGAGAGAAGTCAGTTATGGATGCAAAGAATGGCACACGGCACGCAAGAAAGTTTCAGTCGTTTACAAGCCTCGCTTAATAAACTTTGGCATTATCACCACGAACTATTTGAAGAAAGCGATGAACTAAACGAATTAGTCAAGCAAGGCATAGCCGCAAATCCAAATGAGCTGAAGCAAAAATGGCAAAATGATGTTAATGCACTGCTCGCATCAACACCATTAGAAGTTCCACAAATAGGTTGGAAAGCCACAGGTGGAAGAGTAGGGCATCACAGTGAATATTTGGGCAAAATGTTATGCGAAATGCAGTTTTTACAACGCGCTTATCCGGGTTGTGAGTGGTAACGCGAAGGAAGCCCCGCACTAATAATAATGTTAAACAAAGTTAAACAAATATTAGCCCAAGTAACCGACCCAGAAATACCTGCGTTGTCTTTATTTGATTTAGGTGTAATAAGAAATATTGAAGTTGATGATAAACAAATAATAGTAACCATTACACCTACATATTCAGGCTGTCCTGCAATGCAAGTGATGGAACAGGACATTATTGAAGTATTGTCAAACGAAGGTGGCAAGGTGGGTTTGCCCACCAAAATAAAAGTAAAATCACAATTGTCACCAGCTTGGACTACGGACTGGATAACTGAAAAAGGCAAAAAAGATTTGTTCGACTATGGCATAATGCCACCGAGTAGAAAGGGTGAAATTATTTGCCCGCAATGCAAGAGAAATGATGTTGAGTTGTTGAGCCAATTTGGATCAACTGCTTGTAAGGCGCTATATAGATGCAAGGATTGTTTAGAGCCATTTGATTATTTCAAATGCCATTGAAAAATAAAAAACATGTAGGGTGTAGCCCCGTGTATCCGCCCGTTTGTCAAATTAAATACTATATTCTCGGACAAGCTCCTAGAAAACGGGAGTATTAACCAATAAAATAGTTAATTATTATGTACGAATTTCACAAAGTAACAATTAAAAATATACAACAAGAAACCAGCGATGCAGTGATTTGGACTCTGGATATTCCTGTGTATTTCAAACCTACCTTTATTTGGCAAGCGGGTCAACATTTGACTTTTAGAAAAGAAGTCAATGGTGAAGAAATTAGGCGCAGTTATTCAATCTTTAATCCACCGAATAATTCAATTAAAGGAGATGACATCAAAGTTCTTATTAAAAAGGTGGATGGCGGGCTGTTTTCAGAACCCGCACAAAGCGAATATCAAATTGGCGATACAGTTGAAATCATGGCGCCAACGGGGAATTTTATCATGGTTCCACAAGACGATAAAACCTACGCACTCTTTGCCGCGGGTAGTGGTATTACACCAATCATGGGCATGATTTATGAAGTGATGAAGAATTCAAATAGCCATATTAATTTGTATTATGGCAATTCAACTGTTGCAAGCACATTGTTGAAAACTGAATTGGCAGATTTAAAAGACCAATACCCCGATCGGTTATCTATCAGTTATTTCCTCTCACAAGAGCCCATAGATGTAGAATTGTATGCAGGTAGAATCAATGCGGATAAAGTTGCAAGAATCTTTAACAACCAATTGGAACAACTTGATATTGCAGGATATTTTCTATGTGGGCCAGGTGGAATGATTGATGAAGTCAAATCTGTTTTGGCTAACAAAGGGGTGGATAAAGCCATTGTTCATAGCGAACAATTTCTATCCGAAGGGCAGGTCATGTCCGAAAAGAAAAAGACTGCTACGCTAGATTCCGGTGTTATGGTCACCATCGATGGTGTCACTTCACGTTATGAAATCAAAGAAGGCGAAGACAAAACCTTGCTAGATGCCGCCCTAGATGCCAAAATCAAAATGCCTTATTCATGTAAAGCAGGCGTGTGTGCCACCTGTCGTTGTAAATTAATCGAAGGTGAAGTTGAGATGCTGAATAATTATTCGCTAGAAGAATGGGAGCTTGAAAAAGGTTATATTCTTTCTTGCCAATCCTTGCCCAAAACCAAGAAAATTACGCTTGATTATGATAGTTAATTATATACCCAAATCCCAATATAGAAAACACGATTATAGCACAGCCCCTTAGTACGTCTGGTAAATCAAAAAAATGCCTAACCACCTAGGTCGATTATTTCATACAAGAATAGAAACCATTTGTTTTTATAAAACTATTCTTGTAAGAAATATTCGACCTAGGAGCTTGTCCGAGAATAGGAATCGTCATGAAGGAAAGCTGGATTTAGGGCGATTTTTGGCTTTTTTGAGGAGAATAGCTCCGCTATGTGACGAAAAACAGCTGAAAATGGCACAAATTCAGCTTTTCTGTAATAGATTTTCTATTCTCGGACAAGCTCCTAGGTGGTAACATATTTTTTAGATTCACTATACGCACCAAGTGATTGCACTCTATTTCGCGTTTTTATATCGGAATTTGGGATATACATAAAAAAACGGATCATATTTGATCCGTTTTTATTGGTTCCAAATTTCTTCTTGATTAATTTCCTTCAAAGCTATTATTAAATATTCTATTAAGATCAAATATCTGACACATACTTGTTGTGAAGACAGTAATGTCATCTATATACCAACCCTCACCACTTACAGAAGCATCACAACTCATGCGCCAACGAAATTCAATTGATAAGCCAGAAAAGTCATTGAGGTCAACTATTACTTGTTTCCAAGTTTGACTATTCCCATGCCAAGCTTGGCGTCCATTAAGCGGGGCATCAGAACTGCTATTGTTAAGAGCGCCATCGTATCCATTCATAATAATACGGTTCGGGTTCGCTGTTACCGAAACACCATTGCCGTCAAGAATATCAAACCAACTTGTTCCTGAGTCTGTTGAGTATTCAAGTGCGCCTCCATCCCAATTGGCTTCAGTATTATAACGGTGCCAGAACTCTAGTTGAGTTCCTGCTTGTGGTACTATAATTGACTCAAGGCGAATCACTTGATCTTTTACTTGAGGTTCACTGGTTGCGAAGAAGGACTTAGTACCGGATTGTGAATCAGAGTCTGTAATGCTCCATGGGTTCGCAGTGTTAGCGACTGAACCTGACTCAGCTGTCCATCCAGATAAAGGAGATCCCACATTGCCAAGTTCTAAATCATCAGTAAGTACAGTAGAGTTTGGTCCTGTCGCTTGTGCTGTTTGTAACACTGTATTTGCGCCTTCATTCCCAGCTGCGCATAATCCTGCGCCATTATTGGAGTTGTCTTCTGCCCTTACTATATAATTGTATTCCACTCCATTTAGGGTATCCATGTCCACAAAGCTGGTACCTGTTTCACATGATGAAATTAAATTAGACAACGAAGGATTGAAACCTGCATTGGTTGATTTGTATATATTGTATACTGATCCAGTCCCGCAGTTGTTATTCGCAGCTTGCCAATCAAGTTGAATTGAGCAATCATTCTGGTTGAGATTGCTGGCTTGGTTAATGCCTACAAATGTTGGAGCCAAAGTGCATAATCCTGTAGCCGTAGAGCTTGTACAAGTAGAGAATGCTGAGCGGCAAGATTCAGTTACATCAAATGTTTTAACTTTGTAAGCATATTCACTGCCACCAGAAACATTGCTATCATTGTATGTAACACCAGAAACATCTGAAGCGATTAATTGATAGGATGTGCTGCTACAATTTCCTATTGAACGATAAATTTCATAAGTAAATGGGCCACCTACAGGTTCTGTCCAACTCACGGAAATTTGATTATTTACAGGAGCACTACTAGAAATGTTTGTAGGTAAATCTGGAGTATCACAAGTGGCACCATTGGGTAAGTCTGCTCCAAGATCGGTAATAACCGCTTGTATCGGTACGCCGCGATTGGGGTCATCACCACCACCGCCACTTGCACATGCAGCACTGCCGCGACAATGATGAAGTGCAACAACTTTATGATCGCCAAATCCAAGTACGGGAGAGCCCGATGAGCCACCTTGTGTATCAAGCCAATAACCAATATCATTGGCACCACCTGAGCAAGCGGTTTCTGTTAAACTCGAAACAACACCAAAGCCAGTTGTATCATCAGGGTAAGTGGATTCAAAAGCGATTCTTTTACCCCAGCCAGCAGGGTGTTGAGGGATATAGATTTGTTCATCAAGTACTGCACCTGCCTCACGAAGTTGTAAAAAACCATAAGTAGTGGGTAAGTTGTTAACTGTTGATGTGGGTATTATAAGTGCGTAATCTAATGGAGAGCTGGCCTTTACAAAAGTAGGGGCAGTTGCTTCGATGGTTCCGGGGCAACCCAATGCTGAAGCACAATTAGTTGCACAGTCTGCACCTTCGGCCATAAATTCGATAGTAATTTGATTGGCTTCTGCTTGATCGGCAATACAATGTTGATTGGTCATTAAATGCCCTTCATCACCCACTAACCATGCTGTACAATGAGCATTGCCATTTTTTATCAAACGAGCAACGGCTCGGGATTTATCATACATTTCTGGTTGTGAATTTTGATAACATTTTGCTTCTTGTGTATCATCGGCGGTACATATAGATTCAGTTTGAGTTGTTGATTCTGCTAAAGTAAAGCCTCGCGCAAATCGAGAAATAACAACCCCTTTTCCTCCGTCAATAGATTTGCTGTGCAATTCAATGATTGCAGTGTCGCCGTGAATATGAATCCCCCAAAACCCACCTTTAATACCCAGGTCTCTTGGTCCATTATTAGAATAAGTCCAACTGCGACTCTTATCAGGTGATCGAATAACTAAAAAATCATCATCTGTAAGTTCCATAGATTTAAAAAATGGAGCTATATAGCTAGCATTGGGATAGTGAACAACAGTCTCCCATACTATGTTGCCTCCAATTTCTGTCGCGCCAAGATAGGGCGTAGGTGATTTAAAGGAGGTTTCTACGTATTCCCCCACTATCGCCGGTCCATTTCCACTTTGTTGAAAACTCGATGCAGTTGACACACATTGCTCTGATTTTAAAGCATTATTTTTAATTAAAGTTTTTTGCTTGTCATTAAAGAGGCCCTCTATAGAAACTAAACCAGTTGTAAATGGCGCTTTTGCTTGAATGGTACTTTGACCTATGTTTTGGTCATCAGCAATCGCTGAACCTATCATTGTAAGCACGGCTAAAAAAATCCACTTAGTGGGGTTTATATGTTTGAAAACTTTCATTTAATGACACCTCGTTTTTTGTTGAAAATAAAATAATTGTGATACCCTTCGTTATTATCGCGTAGACGAAAACTCTATGAACAACGATTAAAAACCATTTGAGATGATACGGGTTTCACCATAGATTAACTTTCTTCATCCGTCTATCAAGCCCTTCGGATTTCTATAATACCTCATTACAAGAACAATAGAAGCTTCAATTTGTAAAACCCTCAATTTATTAGAAGTATACATGAATCATCCGCTTTTGTGCGACCAACCAGACATGGTATTGCGATAAAACCTTAATTTTCTTGCTCAATAGGCAATTGTTGCTAAAATGTGTGTTTTTTAAGTTTCTCATATAATGCGCAATCGAATCATTCTTCATTATGGCGAACTCACTCTAAAAGGTTGTAACCGCCATTCTTTTGTAAAAAAGCTTCGCACCAATGTTCGCAATAAAATCAAGTCAATGGACTTGACTTGGGATGTGGTGTCTATTCATGATCGTATGTTTATCGAAATTCCTAGCGATTTTGCAGGAAATATTGATGACGTGGCAGATAAATTGGCAGAAATCCCGGGGATTGCTTGGTTGAGTAAAGTCTATTGGTTTTCAAATAAGGATTATGAAATTTTTGAATACAAACCCGATTTGTCAAAAGTTGAAGAATTGATTGAACAATTGGCGAATGAAACGTACCAGAAAGACAGCAGTTTTGCGATTCGTGTTAAACGTTCTGATAAGCGTTTTTACCAAACCTCTAAAGAGTTAGAGATGCAATTGGCAACGGTTATTTTAAAAAATACCGAATGGAAAAACGTCAACCTGAATAATGCAGATCAGTATTTCTATGTGGATATTTCATCGCGCGGCATGGCTGTACATACCAACCGCATTAAAGCTATTGGGGGTTTGCCAGTTGCTTCAACCGGTAAGATCATGTGCTTGTTATCAGGTGGATTTGATTCGCCAATTGCCGCCTATTTAATGGCAAAACGTGGGTGCACCATCGATTTTGTCCATTTTACAGCAAGCAATATTCAGGACAGTAAACTTGAAACTTATAAAGTGGCAAGAATTGCACAACGCATCAGTGAATTTTGTGGGAAAGTACGTTTGTACCTAGTTCCCTATACACATTTTGATTTGGCTTTAATGGAAAAAAATCTGGATTATGATCTAATCTTGTTTAGACGTTTTATGGCGCGAGTGGCTGAAAAGATGGCCAATGATGTGTATGCGCAATGTTTGGTAACAGGGGACAATCTTGGTCAAGTGGCATCTCAGACCATGGAAAATATAGTGAGTATGACCAAATCAGTAAACATGCCTGTGTTGCGTCCATTGTTGACTTATAACAAAGAAGAAATTGTTGCAATGTCTCGTAAACTAGGTTTGTTTGATGTTTGTGTTGAACCTTACAAAGATTGCTGTGCATTAATCAGCAATACGCCAAAAACAAAATCAGTGCATGAAAAATTAACCCAGATGGAAGAGAAGTTTTTAGAGGGTTACGATGAATTGGTTAATGACACATTGGCGGAAAAACAAGTGATTGCCTTTAATTTTGGTAAGCGCATAGATTTTGTTTAATTTTACATCGTAGGGGTGCGATTTATCGCATCCGAACAACTCATGACAATAATTTATCCAACCTCAAATGTGTAATCTTGTTTTGTTCAGCCGCGGCAACATGTAATTCAATGGCCTTGTCATTGGGCAAACGGTTGGTAAGTAAATCGAGCATTTCTCCAGCAGTTTTTCCTGTAGCACAGACGATAAAGATAAAGCCGAATCGCTTTAGGTATTTATCATTGCCTGTTTTTAACGCTAATAATACATCATCAGTGGCTTGGCTGGCTCCTTGTTGTTCTTTTTCTGCCCAATTAGCGGTATTAGAAAACCTCTTTTTCAAAGAATCAACATCGCCAATTTGCGGATGATGGGTAAAAGCTTCCAAATAGTCTTTACTACTTAAGCCCTTCCATATTTTATCGCTGACCTCATGCAGAGATTCTACATCATAAAAAGGCCTTGAATTAACCATGCGTTCTACCCAAGCACTGCTGCCACAGCATTTTTTAAATTCGATGAGCAACTCATTTCTTGGCATAGTATTGATGTGTCTGACATTCATACAATTGAACCATTGATGCGTAGACGGCTGATGCCACCATCTGGAAACATATTTAATCGTACATGCGAGACCTTATTGTGGTGCAATAATTCTTGACTGAAATAATGTTGGTTATCGGCAGCAAGCTTTGTTTGGGGTAATAATATTTGCCAGTCCATGCTTTCAAGCTCAATATCAGTGGCATCAGGTGCATATATAGACTCTAAAGAACAGCGGTCAGGGAAGTTTCCTTTAAAATGACAAGTATCGACTTCAATGTTGTTAATGGTACCAATTTTTCCAAGCTTTAATATTGCCCAATCATAGTTGTCAGGATTGCGATTACGTTTAGTTTCCCAGCCATCGCCCATATTGGCGCCCCTATTGGGCATAATCAAATTATCTTTGTGACTAAAAAACATGTCATTACAAGACAGCACTCGACCACCGTTTTCTACCGCAATCAAATCAAGAACATCATCTGTTGATACTTGTGACCAATCGGGTTTAACTTCTCCATAAACTTTTAAACGGGCAACGCCACCGTCAGGGTATATGTGTAATCGCAGATGTGTCCATTCATTGTTTGATTCAATTTCAAACAAGTTTTGAGAACCCGCATCAAGGTGGCTTTTGATCAATATTTCTTGCCAGTCATTATCGGTTGGCGTACCTTTCACACAGGCAGCTTCCAAAGATGCATGTGGCGGATGATTGCCTAAAAAGTGATTGGTATCAATATCCACACCGGCAATGATGCCGCGCAGACCCATTTTGATCACAGCCCAATCATGCCCTGAAACTCTTTTGCGGCGTGATTCCCATCCATCCATCCATTTGCCATGATCGGTGTATTTGTCTTCGATAAAAACACCTCGTCCGGTTTTTAGTAAGTTTTCTTTTTCTGCAAAAAAATCATCGGTGCAGGATAGAGCTTTGCCACCGGTTCGTTGTGAGGCTAAGTCGATTAAATGGGTAAAATTTTTCATGTAATGTATATTCTCCTTTCTCGTTCCCACGCTCTGCGTGGTAATGTATATAGTGTTAGTTTATAAGTATTTACCGATGGTTTTG
>CAZLZZ010000023.1:0-29994 GCA_964564165.1 uncultured Alcanivoracaceae bacterium
TTTCCCCAAACCAGGCATTATCTTTAAGGATATTACGCCACTGATTAAAGATCCACGTGGTCGAAACTTGGGTCTTTCACAACGTGATTTGGCAAATCAAGTGCGCCAAGCTTTTTATGGTGATGAAATTCAACGCTTACAAAGGGAAAATGACGAAGTAAAAGTCATGCTCAAATACCCATTGGCAGAACGAGAAACGTTTGCTACTTTAGAAAACATGCGTATCCGCCTCAAAGACGGCACGGCAATCCCAATAAGTTCGGTAGCAACTATCACCATGGGTAAGGCCAGTGATGTTATTACCCGCATTGATAAAAAACGATCAAGCACGGTTACTGGTGATGCTGATTTAAAAGTAACAAACCCCAATGCGATCATGGATGAAATTAAACAAGAAGGCGGATTTTTAGAAAAACTTAAACAGAAATACCCTTCTATTAAATCTGCCCCCGATGGTGTTGCCAAAGAGATGGCAGAATTAAAAGATGGATTAAAGAAAGGTTTTATTATTGCTATTTTGTTCATATATATGTTAATGGCAGTACCGTTAAAATCTTATACGCAACCCTTAATCATCATGATGGTTATTCCTTTTGGAGTCACTGGGGCCATCTTGGGTCATTGGATAACCGGCTATACCATGAGCATGATTTCCATGTTTGGGGTGATTGCTTTAGCGGGGGTAGTCGTTAATGACTCTTTGGTGATGGTGGACTTTATCAATAAATATAAACAAGCTGGGCACACAACGCTGGAAGCAGCATTAGCAGCAGGGACAAGAAGATTTAGGGCGATTTTATTAACTTCCTTAACCACTTTTTTTGGGCTGGTTCCCATGTTGCTGGAAAAATCTTTACAGGCTCAAGTTATTATACCAATGGCAATTTCTTTGGCTTTTGGAATACTGTTTGCTACTGTTATTACTCTGATATTAATACCTGTTTGGTATGTGATATTGGATAAGCTTAAGAAATATGGTCGACAGTTTTTCTCAACTATAGGGCTATAGAAATACTAAAAGGCGCAGCTAAAGCAGCGGCTCCGAGAGTTCCGTGTTACGTAGCCTCAAGCAGCGGTTCGGGTTGTTGCGTGTTACGAAAGATAAGGTAGAGCCTCCATCCTCGGAATCGGGACTTTAGCCCTGCAAACAAGGAATATATAAGCGCATGGTTGTGAGCTAAGAACTGGAATAATAGAGACAGAAATTAGCTCTCAAATATATCCTCAATCAAAGCCTGTTGCGGTTTCAATCCCAGCCATTGCCATGTTTTTTTAGTGGCTTGTCTTCCTCGGGATGTGCGCATTACATAACCTTGTTGAATTAAATACGGTTCTACCACATCTTCTAATGTGCCACGTTCTTCGCTAAGTGCTGCTGCCAGTGAGTTAATGCCAACGGGTCCACCGTCAAACTGCTCAACCAGTATTGTTAACAGCCTTCTGTCCATTTCATCCAGTCCGTTTTCATCCACTTGCAACATGGTTAAAGCTTTGTTGGCAATCTCCTGAGTAATGGTTCCATCGCCTTTGATGTCTGCATAATCTCGCACACGGCGCAATAATCTATTGGCAATACGTGGCGTACCACGTGCGCGTCTAGCGATTTCTATACAGCCGTCTTGGTCAGCCACAATATTGAGTATCTTTGATGAACGAGAAACAATTTGTGTAAGTTCAGCAACATTGTAAAACTCTAAACGTTGCACAATGCCAAATCTATCGCGCAAGGGAGAAGTCAACAAGCCCGCTCTGGTTGTTGCGCCAATTAAGGTAAAAGGAGGCAAATCAAGTTTTATAGAACGCGCCGCTGGGCCTTCGCCAATCATGATGTCTATTTGGAAATCTTCCATCGCAGGATAGAGAATTTCTTCCACATTGGCACTCAAGCGATGTATTTCATCAATAAACAAGACATCGTGTGGTTGTAGATTGGTTAATAAGGCAGCCAAATCACCCGCTTTTTCAATCACTGGCCCGGAGGTAGAACGCATGGCAACCCCCAATTCGTTCGCAATCACATTGGCAATAGTCGTTTTGCCCAGGCCTGGAGGGCCAAAAACCAATACATGATCCAAAGCTTCAGAGCGTCTGCGCGTGGCTTCAATAAACAATCCCATCTGCTCTTTAAGCGGTACTTGTCCAATGTACTGATCTAAGTTTTGTGGTCGAATACTGGCTTCGATAATACTCTCTTGATCATTTTCGAAATCAGCCGATATTAATCTTTCGTTATCATTATCGTGCTCCATTATGAAGCACCTTTGTGTTGCAGACACAGGCGAATGATTTCTTCAGCAGTCATGCCATCTTTGGCAATCTGTTTAATTAATAGATTAACTTCTTGTGGCCTAAAACCCAATGATTGTAAGGCAATTAAAGCTTCGGATTGCGCCGTTGCTGGCATGTTACCTAGGTTTGCCACTTGTGCACCACCGCTGCCTGGTAAAGATATATCATCACTGGCAACATCTCCGAGTTTATCACGCATCTCAATAATTAATCGTTGTGCCGTTTTCTTGCCCACACCAGGAACTTTGATGATGCCATTCACATCTTGGGATTGAACCATGGCAACAAATTCATCAACTGACATAGTTGATAATACCGCTAACGCAGATTTTGCGCCAATACCATTGACTTTGAGTAGTTTACGGAACAGTTCTCGCTGTCCATAGTTGTTGAATCCATAGAGAATTTGTGCATCTTCACGCACCAACATGTGGGTAATAATGGTAACTTCTTCGCCATCATGCGGCAACTCAAAGAAAACCCGCACAGGTGCTTCAATTTCGTAACCCACACCATTAACATCAACCAACATAATTGGCGGGTCTTTTTGTATCAGCGTTCCTTTAATTCTTCCTATCATTTTTCACACAATAATCAATTGTTTGTGATTTTACTATTGTTATTGAAAATATCCTAGGAGCTTGTTTGAGAATTGGAAACCTACTGCGAAAAAGCTGTATTTGGTCATATTTTCCACTAATTTTCGTTAAATAATAACTTCTCACACCCGCCGGCATAGCCGCGTAGGCGGTAATCCATTTAAAAGTGATATGAAGATCACTTTAAATGATATAGATTTCACAATAGATTAATTTGCTATATTCATGTAGCAACCCCTTCAGGTTGTTTACGCATTGCAAAACGATTATGCTGTCGTTTGGGCCCACCTTCGTGGGAATGACGGGGTGGGTAGTTACGTTAAACATACCTATATTCGTATACAATTAGTGATAAATCTGGCTCAAACCAGCTTTCCCTTTAATTTATTTAATGCGCTTTACTTTGACCCCACGTCCAAAACCATCGACATACAACATCCATGACCTCATGGATTTGGGTTTTACGGTAATCTTAGGATTGGTTCTTTTCGGAATGTAAAAACTGGTTCTTTCTGATTGTTTCCATATTTGTCCATTGGCGAGTTTGAACACATTTTTTCCTTGCCAACCATTGAACTCCCCAATTATTTCCGAATGGATGTTTTCTCTTTCAGATTCTTCTTTAACAAGGCCCATGTTTTTGACTTTGTGTTTTTTTATGGCTTTTTTCTCAGAACGGTTTATCCAGTTCGACAACGCCTGTTTTTCAGAGTCAGAAAGCTTGTAAATTCCAGTAGTTACAGCAGTTTCTTTATTCATTTTATCAAAAACGACTTTGTTGGCAAAAACTGGCAAGGTAACGATTAAAAGTAAGATTTTAAGTATATTCATGGTTATTTTTAGATTTTGGCATTAATTTATCAATATTTAACCCATTCTAACAAACTTTTAACACAGTCAAATTAAAAAGACGCTAAAATGCGCAGAAATACCGAAAACCTTACTAATTATTAATAACTGCTAACAACTGAAAATTTTATGAATATAAACCAAACCAAACAAAAATTTACTCGCAGCCTAAAAATTGTTTCCACTTTTTTGATTGTATCATTAGTCTCTACCAATGGTTACGCCATTAAATTGACAATCAATAATCAACCATCCGTATCTTCGGGTGTCGTATTGAATTTAACCGAAGATGTTGTGTATAGCTATTCTGATTCGTTTCGACCTATTGTAACCAATACCGACCTTCCGTATTTATGTATTGGGCCAAATTTAGACGGTGTGCCTACTGCAAATGTAAGTTTTGGTATGAGCATTAGCGACCCATTTAAAGTGTATGGTTTGGTTGGGATTGCATCTGCTGTTTATGATTACAACCCTGTTGTTCTCTCTGACAAAACATTCAGTATACAAACCAATAACAACTCACAATGTGTGGTAAAAGGGTTTGTTAAAATTGACAACCCAAACCCTGGCAATCCTTTGATTTTTGTAGACTCTTTTGAGAGCTCCCCTACTTTATCTCTGGGTTTTCCAGATTTGGAAATCACCTTGTTAGAAAGCAATACCAATAATGTTTTACCTGTAAACTTGGTATTAAGCAATGGTCAGGACTTCGTTTATAGATATGAGTTGACAAATGTTGGCGACCAGCCATTAACCTTTGATATTGTCGACTACTTTTCAATTTCTAACAACAGCACAGTATGGACCTGTGATGAATCAGTTGGGGCCGCTGCTGCCACAACATGCGGGGCTAATGATGTGAACCCTGTTTTAAATCCTGGAACGGCTGATACTTATAATGGCGCGGTATACCTTAAAAACGTACACATTGAAAACAACGGTGAGTCCATTGTTATCACGGTAACCAAAAACCCTAACATTGTTGTTGACGGAACAGAAGTTGAGATATTGGCATCAGCCTTAGTTACAAATTGGGTAGATACCTATCAATTAGACAATTCTGATACACGATCTTTTATTGGAAACACCAATACAGCTCCAGTCATAAGTACGGTCAGCGATCAAATCATTTTAGAGGATGCAGTTGCCGGCACAGGAAGTTTGATTGTTATTGTTTCTGATGTTGAAACAGCTGCCAACAGTTTAGTGGTAACAGCTAGCTCTTCTGACCAAGGTTTGGTTTCGAATGCAAACATCACTATCGGAGGTTCAGGTGGCAACCGCACAGTAGCTGTCATTTCAAATACCGATGCCAATACAGACAGTGGCTCTGTTACTATAACCTTGAGTGTCAATGATGGTTCGGCAACTACGACGTCAAATTTTACTCTTGATATTACCCCCGTAAATGACAAGCCAACTTTTACCGTAGCAACCATTAATGATTTTCCTGCCGGAACTTCTGGCAATCAATTTATAACGAGCTTTGTAACCAGTATTACTTTTGGACCTACTATGGACGAAAACACACAAAGCATTGCCGATAGAATTGTCTCCAATGTTATCGATCCAAATGGCATATTAGATTCAACACCTTTATTAGGAACTGATTTATTGCTTGATCTATCAGGTCAAGGTGGCACGGCTTCTTTTGACATTCAATTACAAGATAATGGTGATGTTTTAAGCGGTGGCATGGATACTTCAGATCCAGTAACGGTTACATTTACAGTTTTAAATACGTTGCCTACTATTAGCGTTGTTCCCAATACCAGCACCAATGAAGATAATGACAGTGCGGCACTTGCATTTACTATATCGGATGCTGAAACTGCGCCTGGCTCTTTAACTATGACAGCAATGAGTTCAGATACATCTATAGTTCCCATTAGTGGCATTGTATTTTCGGGTATAGGCGGATCAAGAACTGTTCAAATTACTCCAGCTACGAACCTGAATACTTCTGCTGGAACACCTGTCACCATTACACTTATTGTAAATGATGGCTCTGGAGCAATGCAAACCACATTTGATTTGACTGTTAATCCCATCAATGATGCACCAACATTTAGTTTGGGTGCGAACATAACGAATGCTACTACACAGGCAGGCCCCTCAATTCAAGTGCTAAATTTTGCCACTGCATTAAGTATGGGTCCTACAACAGATGAAGACTCAAGTCAGAATATACTGGGCTATATTATCCAAGTCACAGATGCCAGCACTATTTTTGATCAGTCCGTTGTAACGGTGAATATAAACAACAACGGTACATTAAGCTATGTTTTAACAGGCAATACAGGCACCGCCACAATTGATGTAAGATTACAGGACAATGGAGCAACTGCCAACGGTGGTGTTGACACATCTCCTATACAATCTTTTACCATTACTGTTCAATAAAATTCAAAAGATAAGTTAAATTCAAAGCCGTATTTATTGAAACAAATACGGTTTTTTTTATTGCCCACATCCTTGATAGTGTTCCCGACAGTGAAAATTAGAACTGCGTTGACCTCTATACTATCAAATGTGTGTTATTTTATTACCCAAATCCCGATATATAAACGCGAATTAAAGTGCAATCACTTGCTACGTATAGTGAATGTTAAAAATACGCCGTCACCTAATTGGTGATAAGTTACTTTTTACATTTGCTAGGCGTGCTAAGGGGTTGAGCTATAATCGTGTTTTTTATGTCGGGATTATGGTTAGGGTATTGCCTAAATACTAACAAAACCGATAATAATTTAACAGCTTGTTTGTGAGTATTTCAAAAGCGATTTAAAGATATCCCTTATAGTGCTTAAACCTATTTGTAATTCGTTTCAACACAAATCGAGATGGTAGAACCCTATCTGTTTTTACCGATAAAGAAATCCTTCTGAAGGCACCAAATGAAGGACAGAGGACTGTGAAATATATTCACTGCCTTTGTTATAAGTCAGTTCACAGCTAATCTCATAATTTATATTAGAAAGATTTAGCAGATGCTTGTCTTGGTTGATGTTTGCTACTTGGAAGCTCAATATTTCAGTTGAAAATGCACCCAGTTCAATTGAATAAGATTGTGTAATATTTATGGGCGGTTGTTTGTTAAATTCAATATCACAACTTATGTTTTCTAGGGTTTTTTTAACATAAGATCGGTATTCAAATCTCAGCTGTATTTTTTTGCTTTCCAAATCAAGGGCACTGATTTTTATATCCGAAGATGTTTTTTGTTTTTTATGGTGGTGGTGTGGGTCTGATTGCCCACATGAAGTTAGAACCACCACTGCTAGCGAAAACATTAAGAGTTTTAGCTTCACCTTTAGCTGACTTTCTTAGGATCCAAAGCATCTTGCATCGAATCTGAAAACATATTAAAAGCAATTACTAAAATAAATAAAAATACAGAGGATGAAGCGAAATTGTTAAAATGCCCAGCCAAGATATCTTGTGTTGATTCGGAAATCATTAAGCCCCAACTGACTCCATCCTTTACTCCCAAACCTAAGAAACTCAGTATTACCTCTGATTTTATCGCTGCTACAAAAGCAATGGTCGATTGAACCAATAAAATGTGTGAGGTATTGGGCATGATGTGTTTAAAGATGATTTTATTTTCAGTGACGCCAATTGAACGTGCGGCTTCAACAAACTCTTGTCCTTTTAGCTTAATCACTTCACCGCGAATAACTCGGGATGTTCCTGTCCAAAAAGTTACAATCATCGCAATGTGCATGGCGAAAGGGTTGCCTTTTAAGGCAAATGCAACAGCGGCAACAAATAAGTAAAAAGGAATAGAGTCCAGCACTCCCATCATCCATAAAACAACTGAATCAATCCAAGTGCCACTGTAAAAACCTGACATTGCACCCAATACTGCTCCCAATATAGTTGAAAGCACCGCAACAGTAAATCCAACCTCAAAAGCCACCTTGGTACTATATATCACACGGGTTAACACGTCTGAACCAATGACATTGGTTCCAAACCAGTGCTCCCATGATGGGCCTTGCCATAGGTTATCGGATGTATCGCTCCAAGCATGGCCCCACAACCCAAACCATACGCCAAGGGCTATAATAAGATATATGAGAACGATTACTGCGCCTGTTTTGCCCATGCGATCGCGTTTGAATTTATACCAGGCTTTATCCCACAATGAATCGCCTTTTTCTAATTGGCTGTAATCTATTTTTTCTGCTATGCTATTTGTCATCATTTAACTCTGCTATTCTAACTCTATTATTCTAACTCTGTTATTTTAACTCTACTATTTTAGTTCTACTATTTTAGTTCAACTCTAGGATCAAAAACCCGATACAAAATATCTGTAAACAAAAGAACCACCACGAACAAAACGGCGGTCAAGCCAACTATGGCTTTAAGAATGTTTTGATCACCAGCAATAATGGCATCATAAGTAACTTTGCCAATACCAGGAATGCCAAAATAACTTTCTATCAATAAACTGCCACTAACCACAACCAATGGAATAGAAAACATCACACGGGTGGTGATAGGAACCATGGCGTTTTTTAACACACTCTTAAAAAGAATAGAAACAGGTTTGTGTCCAAAGGCGCGTGCTGTTCGCACATGGTCCTTGGTCATTTCTTCAACCAGAACTGCCCGATAAAATCGGGTGTTATAACCCAGAGCCACAAAGACAGTCGCCAAGGTTGGTACGGTCACGTATAACAAATATTGTGACCAAATAATACTCCCAGAAGCATCATAGACTTCCCAGCCGCGTACCGGAAACAAGTCCAGCCCATAGGATGATGAGAATATCAATTGGAATGCAATAATGACGATTAGGAATGAAATACTCATGCCAACAACAGAGCCTGTCATAATCAGTTTGTCTATCCATGTGCCACGGCGGTAGGCTGCAAATAGCGCTAAAGCAACGGCGATAACATTTCCCAAAATAAAACCAGGGATAATCAAGTGCAGTGAAACTGGCATGGTTTCTTTGAGAATAGTTGATACTTTTTTATCTACCACCTGTGAGTTGCCGAAATCAAAAGTCATCATCTGCGTAAGATAGTTTCCGTACCTTTTTATAAAGGGTTGGTCGTAACCTAACTCAGATCTGATATCTTCAATTTCTTGAGCCGTTGGATTCTTGCCTAAATTTTCATAGGTTAAATCGGGTCCGAAATATACCATCAGCAAGAAGGCGATAAAAGTCACGCCTAAAATCAGGGGAATGCCGCCGATTAATTTTCGAATGGCGAATTTTAAAATATCCAATTGAATCTCCTACTTAACATCAATATAACGGGCAAAAAAGCCACCCAAAATTTCTCTATCGGGGTACATGATGACATCATGGTGCCACAAATAGATTCTGTTTCTAGATAAACCAGATAGAACCACACAGTCATCTATTACCATTTGATTCAGCTGTTGATAGAGCACGGTTCTTGCTGGTGATGGCTGCATTATTTTGGCTTCTCTAAATAATGCATCAAATTCTGGATTGACATAATTAAAATTATTAGAACCCGGGGATTTGTTGGGTCCATAAAACAATTGTAAAGTATTTTCCGCATCGGGATAATCCAGTCCCCAGCCCAGTGAGAAGAAAGGGGCTTTGCCTTCTTTAAGGGCCTTGTTAAATGCACCAAAACTCGGATAAGGATTGTATGTTACTTTTTTAACGGGGTAACCAATCTTCTTTAAAAACCCTCGAAACTGCTCATAATTTAGGCGATTGGAGACACTGCCAGAAGTATGATAAGCCAAATCTGGCAAATTATCTGAATCCCATCCGGCTTGTTGCAACAAATCTTTAGCACCTTCAATGTCCAAAGTAATGGAGTCGTGAGACATATTGGGGTCAAATTCCATCACTGCAGGTGTGATAACGCCAGGAAAAACGGTCCCTAAACCAAAATAAAACGCACGATTTCTCTGGTCCCAATTAAAAGCTTTGCGAATAGCACAACGCAGGGCCTTATTTTTTTCATCGTGAACGGGATCACCATTGTTACCGAAAACAGGATTGTTCATATCAAAACCGGAATAAACAAAACCCGCTTCAATACCAAACATATGGTGGTAATTGTCGGTAATTTTTGGATACAAAGTTAATGGCTTCTTAGTCATGATGACCGAGTTGGCTTGTTCCTTGGGAACAGTCGTGTATTGTATTTCATTGCCCTTGGTGAAAGAATTCCAGCGCGATGAAGTTTCTTTGATGAAATTTACTTCCATAATGTCAATAAAGGGAGGGGATTTTCCTTCTAAGGCTTTAATGCCAGTAAAACCATGTTTAGCTTCGTCGTAACCTTCGAATGCCAGATCTAAAGGCTCTTTTCTGAATTTCGGGTTGGTTTCGAATATGGCTTTCTCCAAATTAAAAGAGGTTAACGCAAACGGACCTGAACCAATAGGGTTTGAACCAAATTCATTGCCGTAAAACTCCACTGCTTCTTTTGGTACGATGGCAGAAAAGCCCATGGCAAGTGTGTAAGTAAGTTGTGGATAGGGTTTTATCAGCTTAATTTGAATGGTGTAATTGTCCAAGGCTTGTAGGCCTTCAATTTTTTGAGAATAATCTGAGCCCTGTTCTTTCCACTCATCCAATCCGATAATGCGACTAGCAAAAACCCAGGCACCTTGTGATTTAGATTTTTTATCAAAATGTCGCTTGATGGAGTAAACAAAGTCACTGGCGTGAACTTCACGCCCGGTTCCGTTTGGAAACGCTTTGTTGTCTTGGAATTCAACACCTTGTTTAATGCGAATGGTGTAGGTGAGTCCATCTTCACTGACTTCAGGCATTGCTACTGCCAGATTGGGTTTCATTTCGTAGGGACGTTTCAGATATTTATAGGCATACAAAGTATCAAAAATATTAAGAACCACAAAATTCGCATACATAGTGGCAGCACGTACGGGGTCTAATGTAGTGGGTGTACCATCCATAGAATGGTAATACACTTTCTTGCCAGGATATCGGTTATTATCCCGGTTGTTTTGTTTGGGAGCTTTCTTAGCGTCGATTTGTACATCATCTGTGTTTCCACATGAAGTCAATACACTGAATAGAAATATTATCAGTATGAGATGGATAAATTTAATCATAAATATTTGGATGTGCCATTTCAAAGCAAATTATTATACCTCAGTATTGATTAATACCCAAGTCCCGATATAGAGAAACACTTAGAAAAAACTGTCTTTGCTGCTTTGAATACCATCCCGCATACCACTCGCCATTTCATCGTCTTGGTCTGTTGCGCCTTGATTAAGGCTGATTTTTACTTGTAAGCCTTGCGGTGAATCTGCATTGGCGACAGCTTCTTCAAGCGATATAATGTCTTTTTTGTACATATTATAAAGAGCAGTATCGAAAGTTTGCATACCATCATCCAACGAGGTTTCCATGGCTTCTTTGAGTTTATTTATTTCGCCACGGCGGATCATTTCTCGAATCACAGGTGTGTTGATTAATATCTCGATAGCTGGTAGCCTTAATCCATTTTTATCTTTCACCAGCCTTTGAGCAATGATGGCTTTAACGTTTAATGCCAAATTTAATAATACGTTCTTATGGGTGTCACTGGGAAAGAAGTTCAAAACCCGTTCAATCGCCTGATCAGCATTGTTGGCATGGATAGTTGCCAGACACAAATGCCCTGTTTCAGCAAATGATATGGCAGCTTGCATCGTGTCTCTGTCTCTAATCTCACCAATCAAAATAACATCAGGGGCTTCGCGCAAGGCACTTTTTAGTGCTTTTGCATAGCTGTGGGTATCTGAACCAATTTCACGTTGATTGACTATGGATTTTTTGTGCCTGTGCATAAATTCAATAGGGTCTTCAACGGTTAAAATATGACCCGTCATAGATTCGTTTCTGTGATTGATCATCGATGCCATAGTGGTGGATTTTCCAGAACCTGTACCACCTGCCACTAAAATCAATCCGCGCTTGTCAAGAATCAATTCATTGACCAATTCAGGGATTTTCAATTCTCTGGCACTGGGGATTTCGGTTTGAATAGTACGAATCACCATTCCCACTTCGTTTCTTTGTTTAAAAACATTGACCCTAAAACGACCAATGCGCGGCAATGAAATTGCTAAGTTCAATTCTTGTTCTTTTTCAAACTCTGGAACTTGACCTTCGTCCATGATGGAATAGGCGATTTTTTTAACCAAACCAACTGGCAAAGGTGTTTTGCCCAATGCTTGAAGCACTCCTTCAACCTTGATATTGATTGGAGCACCTGTGCTTAGGAACATGTCTGATCCGTTTTTTTCTTTCATTATTTTTAGGAAACGTGTTAAATCCATATTCTTTATCCAGTTAAATTTATAATTTCATTTGTACAAAGTTGTTCTAATTGTGTTGAACTAAAGCCCAATAACAGTGATACTTCACTTAACATATTGGACTCTAATGTGTGTAGTTCATCATCAATGTTGGCTAAAATCCACAGATTTCTTATCAGCATTTGTTTCTCCTGGAATGACAAAAAATTATTAATCACCGCGGTATGGGATTGTAAAGAAATGGTAAAGTCGCTATTGACTTCGGCATTTTCTATTAATTTATCCGTTTCCGAGGGTGATAAGTCCATACTTGCACACAACACTTCATACGTTATTTTTTTTTCTTTCTGAAGCTCTATAAAATCAGCTCGCATCATTTCAATCATTAAAGTAGAAATCGCTAATTGCAATTGTTCTGATTCTTGACTTGTTAATTCCTTAGAGATAACAGATAATCTCATCAATTTTTTAATTGCAGTCAAAATGTTCATGCAAAATATTACCCTTTAAAATATTTGAACTGCAAACAATTATAAGCCCAAAACAATAATTATAATACACAATAAATTAATCTGCAAAGCTAACATGAAAAAAATAGTATTAACACTGTCAACCTTAATATCATTAGTTGCCTGTCAAACAGGAAAAATGAACACTGCCAAAACCGAGCTAGAAAACAATCAAGAACTACCGCCCAATGCTCAAGAAGCACTGGTTTCATTGAACAATTGTTACAACAATGGGCCTTGTAGACTGGGGCTGGATGTTCAAATAAATGACTGGTTGATAGATAAAAACTACATAAATGACACCCAACAATCGGTGATTGAAGAAATTAGTCACGAGCATAAACTGACATTTGACGACACATTTACAGATGAGCCCATCGCTAAAATAAATTTATCCAGCGATTATATGAATAATGCGTTAATAAAAGGCGCATTAAACGAGTGGCTAACTTGGAAAAGACCACAGCTTATCAATACTTGGCAATATTATCAGTTTTTACGCAAAGACATGATTGACTCATTTAAGCAATACGACATTGATGAAGAATTTGTTTTGGCTATTTTGGCACAAGAAAGTGGTGGTAAAGTGCACTCAAGTTCTAGGGCTGGTGCAGCAGGCTTGTTTCAATTAATGCCTGCAACTGCTAAGAGGTTAGGCCTTCATGGAAAACTTGGCGCTTATGATTTGCGATTTAACCCCAAACAGTCTGCCAAAGCTGCCGCAAAATATATAGACGAACAAAGCAAATTTTATGCTGGTGACAAAGCCAAAATATTGGCGGCTTATAATTCAGGAGAGAACCGTGTTGCTCGTTTGAACAAACGCTATAAAAACCAATCAATCTGGGAGAAAAGTTTTTTCTATGAATTGCCAAGAGAAACCAGACACTATATACCCGTAGTATTGGCAGCCATGTTGATTTTTCAAAATCCAGATAAATTTAATGTGATATTGGACAAAGTCAATGTAGAGACCATGTTGGTACAATTGCCCAATGACTCATCGTTGAGCGAGATATCTGTGTGTTTGGGTCAGGAAGGAAGGGTTGATGGTTGGTTTAGAATAATAAGAAATTTGAACTCTGGCGTTAAAGCGGACAGAGCCATTAAAGCCAATACTGACATTGTCATTCCTAAAATATTAGAAGATGTTTTTACTTCTAACTGTCAAGACAAGGATTTAATGGCCTTGGCGAAGTCATTGCACGAGTCTGACTTCCAAGGCAACCAAGGTTTATTTCGATACCGAGTTAAGCAAGGGGATTCTTTGTATAAAATCGTTAAAAAATTCAGGTGCACCAGCAAGAAAGAGCTGGCAAAAATTAATCGCTTGAAATCACCCAGATATTTAATCCGCGCAGGCAAATATTTAAACATCCCTCAGTGTTAACAAGCCAAAGACCATTTATACTGTTATTGACTGTTGTCATTGTTTCTCTACAGCTGTGGTTTATGTTTCATCAGCAGTTGTTTGGAGATGAGGCGTTCTACTGGCTAGAAAGTCAATATCTGGCGTGGTCCTATTCTGAACTGCCTGGTTGGACCGCATGGATGATTAGACTGGGAACTGAAATTTTCGGTGATAATTATTTTGCGGTTAGAATTGTTTCTTATTTGGGGTTTTTGAGTATTTTTAGAGCGGTATGGATGATTAATCAACAATTATCCATGCCAAAAACCAACCAAAGTGTTTTGTTATTGGCCATGCCTATTTTTGTGCTATTGGCAGTAATGGCTTTGCCTGATATTTGGTTGCTGTTCTTTGTTATTTGGATAGTTGTTTTTTTCATTAAGGCCATTAATTCTGACAAGATATTTAATTGGGCAATTTTAGGTCTGGTGATAGCTGCCAGTATCAATGTTCATGTGCGCATGTGGATTTGGTTGTTTGTTTCAGGTTTGGCATTTTTGTGGATTTATCGCCAACAACAGAAGATTCTTAAACCCTTAATGTTAATCACTTTACCGATTGCATTACTGGGATTTTTGCCGATTCTGTGGTTCAATTTTAACCATGAGTTCGCTTTGTTTGAGTTTCAACTTGGCCGCAGACACCCTTGGCAATTCCAGTTCCAAAACATCAGCTTTGTTTTGTCACAATTGCTGGTGGTGACACCACTGGTGCTTTTGTTGTGGTTTAAAAATATTTTCAAACTTCACAAGCTTCACAAGCCTCAAGATAAACCACCAATCATTAAATGGATACTTTTAACCGCCATACTGCATTGGTTTTTGTATGTGTTTCTGAGCTTATTTGCCGATGGTTTGCGAACCACAGTACATTGGTTGTTGATTTCTTATCTGCCAGTTTTGGCAATAAGCTATCAAAGTATGGATAGCTTATTAAGAAAGTGGGCTGTAATTTCAGGGCTAACAATATCAATGGGGTTGCTGTTGACAATAAACATCTACAAAACCAGTGGTTCTAATATTCAAGCAAGGCTTTTAGACAATTCAACTGGCTGGCATGAATTGTCTTTGGCAGTAGCACGCCTTCAAGAACAACAAGGTGTTAAGCACATCATTGCTGATTATTTTATGACCGCAGCAGAGTTGGCTTTTGAAATGGGCAACCTGAATTCAATTAAAGTCTTACCGCACGTAAAAAATATAAAGCATGGTCGCCAAAAACAACTACAAATAATGGGGCTATTGTTAGAGAAACCTGCCACGTATAAAAACAAAGCATTGCTCATAGTTGAAGACTCAACATTAAAATTACAAAGCAAAGGGAAATATTATGCCCAACTTTGTGAATACTTTGAATCAATAGAATTGCTTGAAAGTCTACACATTGAAAACTCCAATAAATTGTTTCATATCTTTAAAATCAATAATGGAAGTCGTTGTGAAATTCCTGCATTGTTTTATGTCCAACAAGAATTAAAGCAGGAAAATATTGAATTAAGCGGCTGGGTTACATTGCACAATTTCGGTATTAAGAAACTGTATATAAAGATTGGAGATAAAGACATTTTCATTGCCAATAGCCAACTAGAAAACACAGGAGTAAAAAACCTGTTGCCTGAAATACTCGATCCAAACTATCCAAGAGTTGGGTTCAAAGCAACTGTTTCAGTCAACGAATTTAAAGAAAACACCTACCAAATCAAAGCCATCAGCAATGACAATAAAATATATATTTCACAAGTTTATTTTTTAGAGTGAAAGTTATTTACAAATGGATGGTCTTATAAAGTATGAAACAAAAAGAACGAAAATTTGATGCACTTATTGGGCATTTGAGCGGCGACTTATACCGCTTTGCCTTTTGGTTGTGCAAAAACGACGCATTGGCCAAAGATTTGGTACAAGAAACCTATCTTCGTGCCTGGAAAGCACTGGACTCTTTGCGCAATGAAAAAGCCGCTAAAAGTTGGATATTCATGATACTAAGACGCGAGTTTGCCAGACTGTTTGAACGCAAAGTGCCGCCAATTACTTCTTTGGACGACTTAGATTATGACATTGAAGACACCAAGCCGATGGGCCCTGATGACAAAATGGAAGTTGACTTGGTGCGCAATGCCATTTTAAAATTAGACCCCAAATATTCTGAGCCATTGATGTTGCAAGTAGTCGGCGGGTTTTCCTGTGAAGAAATCGCCCAACAACTGGGCATCACTAAAAGTGCAGTGATGACACAGTTGTTTCGTGCCCGTACAAAACTACAAGCCGCTTTAACCAGAGAAAGCAAGATAGGTAAAGCACTATGAATTATTTTGAATTTAGACAACAACTATTACAAGATTCTTTCACCAAAGATGAAGAATTTCACCGCCTGCGCAAAGAAGATTTGCGTTGTGCAAAAGCCTATGAGCAAGCCATGGCATTTGAAAAAATACTTAAATCAGCTTTTGAAATAAAAACACCAGACAATTTAAAAGACTCTATAGTTTTAAGACAAGCCACACAACAACCAGCGACACGCTTGATTCGCCATTATGCCATTGCTGCCACCGTTGTTTTGTCCTTTATTGTGGCATCTGTTTCTTGGCATGTTAAGCAGCCTGTTGAGCAATATGTAAAACAACATGTAAATCAATCAAGATCTGTAGAACAATTTATTGCCGCGTCAATAACAATGGAATCCAATGTTCCCATGTCCGGGCAGCCCTTGTCATTAGATGAAGTTAAAAAGGTCTTTGCGGAATTCCAGATAGTCGTTAGCGGTGATTTAGGTCAGGTTCATTTTATTCATGAATGCCACACGCCAGGAGGTACAGGTGTGCATATGGTGGTTGTTACTTCACAAGGCCCTGTCACTATTTATTATATGCCCAAGACAAATTTAAATAAACAACGTATCGATTTTGAGATAGACGGCTCCAAGGCAGTTCTGCTTGCCATGCAAAAAGGTTCGATGGCTATTATTGCTGACACTCATCAACAATTGGCAGCCATAGAGCCTATGTTACAAAATAATTTACACTTCCTTTGAGAATTTGTGGGTTCAGTTATATATCTTGACTGTGGAATTATACGTTAATAGGTACAACTAACTGAACACACAGAACCAATCTTGTCAATGGACAATTGGCAATGAATAATGTACAATTATTGGTATTATGATTAAACTCTATCAATTTCCTATTTCTCATTATTGTGAAAAAGTCCGCTGGGCTTTGGATTACAAAGGCCTAGATTACCAAATCGTCAATCTGCTTCCAGGCCTGCACATCAAAACCACCAAAAAACTGGCTAAATATTCATCCGTGCCAGTTTTAACCGATGGTGATGTGGTTTTGCAGGATTCTAGCAAGGTCATTACCTATCTTGATGAAACTTACCCGGATAAAAGCTTAACCCCTAAAGATGAAATCATTCGACTTGAAGCTTTAAAGTGGGAAAAATATGTAGATGCTGAATTGGGTGTGCAAGTACGGGTTTGTTGTTACCATATTTTATTGGAACATCCTAAAATTGTTATTCCATTCTTTGCGCACAATGGCCCATGGTATGGATCATTGATGATGAAATTGGGGTTTTCAAAATTGAAAGTTAAAATGCGACAGATGATGAAAATCAATGAAGAGTCATTTGTTCAATCCAAAGCTAAAATGTCAGATGCCATTGATAAGATATATACTTAACTTCAAAACAATCGTTGTTTTTATGTGTTATCATGTCAACAAAAATATAATAATAGTGAGGTGATATGCATCTGAATGCATTGAAGCTTTCAGGTCACAAATTGGGGATAACATGAAAACAGATCTTAACTTATTCAAGATGACCACTTTAATGTGGCTAACACTTATAACAATTATTTTAACTATTGGACAAGCTACAGCGGCAAACAGAATATTTCCCTTGTATCTAAAAAATGGTTTTGACCATGATATAACATTTAAGATCGAGATGGGTAACTGCTATCAAGGTACAGGATATTACGATCCTAAAAATCTTATACAGGGCCCGATACCACCTGGAGGGCGAGTTAAAATTGACGTCGCAGTAAACCGGAATCATGGTTGCCCAAAAACTGGAGGTTCATTTTTTGTTAAGACTACCGATCCTCGCTATCAAGCAGGCAAAGGGCAGAGTTTTTACTCTAATGACAACGGGCATCTTAGTAGGCGGGAAGGGTCGGAAGAATTCTCTGGTCACTTGAGCGCCAAGAATGCTAGAGATGAAAGTTATACTTGGACAATTGTGAATCCCATCCCAGCGATAGAACCTGCGTACCATAACAATCGCGTAATTCGTATTAAAAACATCACTAGTGGTGAGTATTTAACACAAGCACATAATGGTCAGAGAGATGATGTTCGTAACGTTACTGTATGGCCTTTACCAAGCACTAAAAATGATAGCTTCCGCTGGTTCTTGCAAGAAGCAGGAGATGGCCAATATTGGAATCTCATCAATTTGGCCACAGGACTAGCGCTTACTTGGGATGGTAGTGGTCAAAATGTTTCCGACTGGGGAATAACCAGTAGTACTAATCCGAATCAGTTATGGCGGTTCGAACGCCGAAAAAATCGTCACATGATTATTAACAAAGCCACTAATCAAGGATTACAACAAGCTCACAATGGCCTTAATCCTAGTAAAAGAAATGTCCATATTTGGCCTGAGCAAAGTTTTGCTGGTAATGGATGGGCATGGAGTCTTGAGGATGGAGGTGCTGCCGATCTTATGAAACTGCATTTTGAGAAAATACGTTGCATCAAACCATCAACAGGGCAGGATGGCGCAACAAAAATCTTATTCTTTGGGATTGATGCAGCTCTTCAGGCAGGTTTGGCAGCGGCGACTGGCGGAGCATCTGCCGCTGGGTCAGCCGCTTTGGCAGGTAAAGCAGTTACTAAGGCAGCAGTACTTAAGGCAATGAAGAAAGAAGCACGAAAAGAGTTACGAGGTACCCTTCAGGGGGAAGTCGAAGATCGCGCAAAGCAAGCAGCATGGGACCAAGTGAATAGTAACTTACCTAGTGAGGTTAACGATTTAAATGAAAGAGCAAATCGAGAAATTAACCGACATACACCAAATGCTGTATCAACAGTCCTTGATACGGCTGAAACATTAGAAAGCCTGACCTCGATCGAGGGGTTGTTTAATAAATTATACGGAGAGAGCCCCGATGATGTTATGCTTCATGTGAATGGGGTTGCAGTCTGGCCTGCTGGCGGCCGAAACCACGTAGGAATGAAATCACAGCAAGAATTCAAGATGAATCTAGATTATATTTTTGATCGCTCCAATGGACTTTTTGTCCAGTTGGTCGAACACGACTCCGGCAGTAATGATGACTGGCTAGGCTCATTCGGACTGAACATCCAACAATTGAACAAAAAAGAAAGGTTTGTCGACGTCTTGATACAAAGTGAAGACGAGGGGAGTATTTACGAAGTTACCTTTACGATTGGACCCTACCTTACAAGGGGAGAGGAGCAGCTGCAAGTATGGCAAGAAATGCAGAAAGCTAAAAAATCTCAGCAGGAAGAAAAAAATAGGCTGAATCAGGCGGAAGTAGATCGTAAGATGGCTCAAGCAGCTATCACTCCATTTACAGCAACTTTGAATATACTGGGTAGCGAAAATGGCCTTAGCCGAATTCCACTAAATCGATACAGCGAAAATCCAGAAAAATTACTCATTTCACCCGCTATTTATCTTAACGTAACGTTCGCAAATGGCAGTAAGTCGAATGCTCATTACCACTTACAAGCACCTGATAACGTTATCTTTGACGATACAAGTGGTGATCTTAATGACCTTATCAAACTTGTCTATACGCCAGGCCCTAACGGTACAGAAATCCCAGGTCAAGTAACAGCAACCGGCAACGGCGTGGGCATAGCTGAACTTAAAGTGTCTTTTCGTAATCGACCAGGGCTCTCTGCCTCAATTTATGTGGAAATCGTGGATACACAGCCTGCTGTCACACAGCAAGTCACAACAAATCCTAGAGCAGAATTTTTAAACATATGGGCAGCTGAACAAAGAGCGGGTCACTCATTTCCTTATAGTGTCGATGTATTTAAAATTTCACAAATATACTCTCGTTGCCCTGCGGGCTGTGAAATGGTTTATCAGAACGAGGATGTTTTGATAGTAATGGGTATGCCTGACTATGCAAAAAGTGATGTCTCTATGGCAGAAATCGATAAGCGTGTCAGTGATATCTTTTTGCCCAGTTATTGCAGCAGCGATAATAAAAAAGACAATACGATTTTAAGTTTTGCTGTGGGTGATAAATATGGTGCTCGCATTGTAAATACAACTTTTAAACCGGTTGATTGCGAAGTCGCTCAAACATCTGCTGTGAATACACCAGCTCCTGTGGCGGCGAGCAATCAAACGGCAGAATTGTTTAATCGACTAGCCACAGGTAGTAGAGCAGAGATAAATTTGCCCTTTACAGCTGACATTTTTCAGATGAACCAGATTTACTCTATTTGCCCAACAGACTGCGAGATGGATTATGCCGAATCCGGCCTTTATGTAACTATGGTTATGCCTGACTACGCAGCTAATGATGTATCCATGGAAGAGATTGATGCGCGTGTCGGTCAAGTATTGGGAGGGGTTTATTGTGCCGGCGACGTAAAGAAAGGAAATGGAATTATGTTATTTGCCATCGATGGCCAACATGGCGCACGTATGGCCAATACACTCTTTAGGCCAACTGATTGCAATGCCGCCAACGCAATCGCTCCATCCCAGCCCGTCACTCAGGCGCCTGTGGAACAACAGGTCGAATTCGTCCCCTCCCAGGCGGGCATCGTAGCCACCACCGGGACAATCAGTGAAGTGACACAGTTCGCACTGTACAACGACTGGAATTTCAATTGGGCCGTGGCGTGGGTGGATGGCAACGGGACTGTCACCGCAGGTAGTCAGTCTATCGTTCCTGGGGGAGCCTGGCGTATCGAAAATGGCGCAAAGGGCTGGGGCTGGTATACGATATACACCACTGAGCGCTATTTGTGCAGTTTTTCCCCTAAGCAGGGTGCATCGATCAACATCTCTCAGCTTACAGCTTGCACCTATTAGGTAGTTCATTAGAAATAAGAGCTGCCTCTGTACGATCGCCATGAACCGAAAGAATGATCAACCGTGCAGCGGCTCTCTCAAGAGCTGCTGTATTTCTTCAAAAGCTTGTGTACATCAAAGAGATCAATGCGCCGTGTAGGCTAAGTATTGGGAGTTACTGTGTTGGTGATGAAAAGAAAAGGAATCATGCTATTTGCTGTTCTTGATACCTGCTATTAACTTAGTGCCATTCACCCCTGACCCGAATGGAGGAATACATAGGAAATACATAGGACACGCATCGATTAAGAAAAACCATTAAGTCAAAATTTCATTATTTTGACTTGGTTTTGGATTGATATTTTAAAATAATTGGTAGTAGTGGGTTATTTTTACCGGGATCTGAGAAAAATTATGACTTTGGCATATTTGAAACGTAGTAATCCATCACACTAAAAAAGTGTATTAGAAAATCTTGTGAAACCAGGCTATTCTAAAGCTGGATTCAACTGGATTCCTGTACGCCATTTTTTGTTCACTGACCTACAGAAATCTTTGAGTTGTTGAACTGTGACGATTGCGGTATGACCTTTGGTTTTGAATTGATTTAATTCATCCAGCCAAGTATCAGAATTTAGATTTAAACGGTTTAAAATATCAGGTAATTCATCAGGGATAAAACCTTTTTTATTGGCAATAATGGCTCGTCCTGTGGCATCCACCAAAGAACAATAATCACCTAGTCCAAATGGGATGTCATCATCTCCAAATCCTAAGTTCAATAGGTTGCTCTTCTTATTCTTGATTCTTTATTCGTATCATCCGTGATACTCACCCTCATCCATGAGGGCTTGCGTGAAAAATACTTTCCAGAAGAATTTTTCTTGAATAGAGGTATAGTCAGAATTCTCAGGAGTCAGTGCCATTGTTGGGCTCCATTCCTTTCTGCGCCCAACTACTAATTTTATGCAAACGCCTCTTGTATAGTCAAACATTAGAAACCTCATCAGAACTAACAATCCATCTATCAATAATTTTCTGGCAAATTTCAGGGTGGTCAACAATAAATTCACCGGCCAATTTTTGAGCGGTTTTAAACAAGGGTTTGTCGCGTTCATAATCAGCTAGGCGAAATTGAACTGCGCCTTTTTGTTTGCTGCCCAACAATTCTCCTGCACCACGGATTTTTAAATCGTGTCTAGCAATAAGAAAACCATCATTGGTGTTGCGCATGATTTCTAAGCGTTCTCTTGCGACTTCGCCCAGTGGTGATTGGTACATCAGTACACAATGACTTTTGGTGTTACCACGACCCACGCGACCTCGCAATTGGTGCAATTGTGACAACCCCAATCTTTCGGAGTTTTCTATCACCATTAAACTGGCATTGGGCACATCAACGCCTACTTCAATAACGGTGGTCGCTACCAACAAGTCCAATTGATGTGTCTTGAATTGTTTCATGATGGTTTTTTTTTCAGAAGCTTTCAATCTGCCATGTACTAAGCCAATGCGCAAGTCGGGAAACCATTCTTTGAGTTCTTCAAAGGTATCATTGGCAGCTTTGGCTCGCAGCACTTCGGATTCTTCAATCAAGGTACACACCCAGTAAGCTTGTGCGCCATTTTCGCAATTGGCTTTGATTCTTTCGGCAACTTGTGGCATTTTGGTGTTAGAAACCACTAAGGTGGAAATTTCCTGACGACCCGGTGGCAATTCGTCAATCACAGAAATATCTAAATTGGCATAAGCCGTTTGTGCCAAGGTGCGTGGAATTGGCGTGGCAGTCATAATCAACATGTGAGGTTGCAAGGCTTCAAACTGTCCTTTGTTGCGCAATGCCAGTCTTTGATGCACACCAAAACGGTGTTGTTCATCAATAATAACTAAACCCAATGCGTTAAACTCTACCTCTTTTTGAAAAAGGGCATGGGTACCAATGATTATTTTCACACCATTTTTGATCTTTTCTAAAACTTTAATGCGCTCTTTGCCTTTGATGGCTCCAGATAAAAACACCATGTCGTTTTTATCAAACCACGTGCTTAATGTTGAATAGTGCTGTTCTGCCAATATTTCTGTCGGTGCCATCATGGCAGATTGGTGATTTTGATGGTATGCCGCTTGTATTGCCAGTGCCGCTACCACGGTTTTTCCACTGCCTACATCGCCTTGAACCAGCCTTTGCATGGGATGGTTGTGTGAAATGTCTTTGAATATTTCTTTAACAACACGATTTTGTGCTGCCGTTAATGCAAAGGGCAATTGTTTTAAGAATTGTTGTATGTGGCCCTTACTAATCGGTAACTCAGGCGCGTAAAGTGCTTGGGCTTGTTGCTTGATTTTTTTCATGGCAAGCAAGTGTGCCAATATTTCTTCCAAAATCAGACGATGTTGTGTCGGATGTTTGCTGGCGAGCAATGCTTGGGTATCGGCATCTGCTGGCGGTTTGTGTACGTAAATCAAGGCATCTTTTAATGTCGGCAGTTGTAAGTGGTGCAATATATTTTCGGGTAAAAATTCTTCAACGTTGAGATTGCCATTTTTTAATAACTCTATCACTTGGTTGATGGCTTTTTGAATGGCGCTTTGGTTGATGCTCTCGGATTTGGGATAAATAGCGGTTAAGGCATCTTGTAAGGGCAAGGGTTGCTCAAAATGTTGGTACTCTGGGTGCAATATTTCTTTCATGTATTTGCCATAGTTAGTTCCATAGCGAACTTCGCCAAAGGCACGGATATTGCTGCCAGGGATCATCTTGGCTTTTTGTGAATAATAATGATTGAAAAACTTTAAGGCAATGGTGTCGGTGCCATCGTTTATTTCACAAGCCAGCATCGGCTTTCGGGAATTGATTAAATAGGATTTAATTACCTGCCCTTCAATCAATGCAGTTTGTCCAAAGCTTAAATCAGCGATATCAGTCACCTTTGTTTTGTCTTGATAACGCAAGGGCAGATGAAACAACAGGTCAATAACTTGCTCAATACCAAGGGTTGCCAGTTTTTCAGCGGTTTTTATACCGATACCTTTGAGTTTTGTTAGTTGCATTTAAATTAAATATCATGTATATTTTAGGGCAATAAATATAACACATAATCAGGAAAAGGCATGAATCCAGAACAAATTAAAATAATAGTAGTCATAGTTGTGACTTTACTGTTTGCTATACTGGTTGATTCAATTGGCTCAAGTTCATCATATAAAGCGATAAATCTGGCTTCAGCATCGGGCTTAAAATCACCAGAAACCTCAAGCAGCTCATCGAAACCCAATTGTTATAAAAATGGCAAAAAATTGTACGGAAAAGTTCAATTTGTTGAGTCTTTTCCAGATTTAACGATAAAATATGTCAGCTCTTTTCCTGATATAAACGTCCAATTCGTTAGCTCTTTCCCCAGTAATTGTGGGCAATGGCAGATTGTTGATTCGTTCCCTGATTTCACTGTTCAAGAAGTTAGCTCCCTTGCAGATTTAGAGGTTAAAAAAGTCAGCTCATTTCCAGGAATGGAATGAAAGCAGAGCGTTTGAGATAGTATTAAATACCACCTTGCAATTCTAACCAGTCATAATGCGCCTACGTGGGAATGACGGAGTGACCAGTTACAAATGAAATTAATCACATTTTTTGATATTGAAGTTTCGGCAAAAAACAAAATTTGCGATTGTGGCGCTGTGAATAGTCGTGGAGAAGTGTTGCATACTTCATCTGCAAATGAATTATTGACATTTCTTGAGCCGTCAGGCTCATCAGACTCGTCAAGATACATTTGTGGGCACAATATATTTAATCACGATTTAAAATACCTAAAAATTAACCCCAAAAAACAGCCATTAAAAATTATTGATACGCTGTATTTGTCGCCTTTATTGTTTCCCAATAAACCGTATCACCATTTACTAAAAGACGACAAATTGTTAACCGACGAACTGAACAACCCGGTTAATGATGCCAAGAAAGCCAAAGATGTGTTTTATGATGAAGTTTCCGCATTTAAAGCTTTGGACACATCAATGCAGCATATTTATTATCTGTTGTTACATTCAAAAACCGAGTTTAAAGATTTTTTTGACTATGTTGAATGTACTTCGCTTAATTCAGTTAGCTCCCTTATTTATGAATGTTTTGCCGCTAAATACTGCCACAATGCACCCATAGATAAGTTTGTTGCGCAAAATCCAATCGAACTTGCCTATTGTTTGGCCTTGCTAACGTGTGAAAACCAGTTTTCTATCACGCCAAGTTGGGTTATGTTAAATTTTCCAGAAACCACAAGAATCCTATTTTCATTGCGCAATAAGCCTTGTTATGGATGCGAATATTGTGCAACTGCCATGGATGCAAAAACGGGTTTGTTTGAGTTTTTTGGATTCAGCAGTTTCCGTAAATTTGCCGGTATTGCTTTACAGGAACAAGCCGTCAATCACGCCATTAATGACAAATCGTTGTTGGCAATTTTTCCAACCGGTGGCGGCAAGTCTTTAACTTTTCAAATACCTGCGTTGATGGCTGGTCGCAATGTTTCGGGGTTAACCGTTATTATTTCTCCTTTGCAATCATTAATGAAAGACCAAGTGGATAACTTGGAAAAAAATGGCATCACACAAGCGGTCACTATTAATGGCATGCTAGATCCGATTGAACGCAGTCAATCTTTGGCTAGAGTAGCAAATGGCTCGGCATCAATTTTGTATATTTCACCTGAATTACTGCGCTCTAAAACCATTGAACGTTTATTGCTAGGGCGAAACATTATTCGTTTTGTGATTGATGAAGCCCATTGTTTTTCATCATGGGGACAAGACTTTCGGGTAGATTATTTGTATATTGGTGACTTTATTGCACAATTACAACAAGCTAAAAAGCTCACACAGCCCATTCCTGTTTCCTGCTTCACTGCCACTGCAAGAATCAAAGTTGTCGCTGATATTGTAAGTTATTTTAAACAAAAATTGTCATTAGACTTAGAAGTTTTTAAGGCCAATACGGCTAGGACAAATTTACAATACCAAGTCTTTGACTGCAAAGATGAGCCTGAAAAATACCAGCGGTTAAGAAATTTAATAGATGTCAAGAATTGCCCAACAATAGTCTATGTTTCACGCACGCAAAAAGCCTATAAACTTGCGGCTAAACTCACCCAAGACGGCTTGGATGCAAAACCCTATCACGGCAAGATGGACAGCAAAGAAAAAACCATCAATCAGGATGACTTTATTGCAGGCAAGGTGCAGATAATGGTGGCAACTTCTGCATTTGGTATGGGTGTTGACAAAAAAGACATTGGTATGGTGATACATTATGAGATTTCGGATTCACTAGAAAATTATGTACAAGAAGCAGGCAGAGCGGGTCGGGATGAAAATATCAGCGCCGATTGTTATGTGTTGTTCAATGAAGAAGATTTACATAAGCATTTTATTTTATTAAACCAAACCAAATTATCAGTAAAAGAAATCCAACAAGTTTGGCGTGCCATCAAACAAATCACAAGGTACCGCATGAAAGTATCTAATTCCGCCTTGGAAATAGCCAGAATTGCGGGATGGGATGACAATGTTGTGGAAATTGAAACCCGTGTTCTTACCGCCATTGCCGCTCTGGAAAATGCCCAATATTTAAAACGCGGACAGAACAACCCAAGAATTTTCGCCAACAGTATATTGTGTAAAAATGCCATGCAAGCGATTGAAAAAATAAACGCGTCCAGTCGTTTTAACAAGCAACAAAAAGTAAAAGCCATTCGCATAATAAAAAAGCTATTTTCCAGCAAAAGCACAAAACACGCCAATGATGAAAAAGCCGAGTCTAGAGTTGATCATATTTCAGATCATTTAGGGATTGTTAAACAAGAAGTGATAAAAGTTATCACGCTTTTGCGCGAAGAAAACATACTGGCAGACACCAAAGATTTAACTGCATATATCAAACAAAGCGATAAAATAAACCACTCTTTGACAACAGTGAAAAGCTTCGCTGGTTTAGAAAACTTCTTGTTGCCAATACTTGCAAGCCATGAAAAAACATTTAATCTTAAAGAGTTAAATGAACAGGCATTGCTGCAAAAAAACAATATCACTCCTTTGAAAATCAAGACTATCTTAAATTTTTGGGCAATTAAAAATTGGATAAAATATAAAAACAACAATAACAATCATGTCACTATTGTACTCACCCAAGACAAAAAAACGCTTGTCGACAGATTACACAAGCGCCACGTTCTAGCAGAATTTATTGTGCAATACTTATTTAGCAAAACAAAAAACAACAGCCAAGAAACGGTGATTGAATTTTCAGTGCATGAACTTAAAGATCAGTATTCTCAACAAAATTCTTTGTTCAATATTCAGGTAAGCATTGCCAATATCGAAGATGCCTTATTTTATTTATCCAGAATTGGTGCCATCAAGATAGAAGGCGGATTTTTGGTCATCTATAACAAATTAAGCATAGACAGATTAGAAAAAAACAATAAAGTGCAATACAAAAAGGATGACTATCAACAGCTAGATGAGTTTTATAAAAGTAAAATGGCACAAATCCATATTGTTGGAGAATATGCCAAACGCATGTTGCAAGACTATCAAGATGCACTGGCATTTGTCGATGATTATTTTCAACTTAATTATAGCTTGTTCTTGCGCAAATATTTTCCTGGTTCACGCCAAGATGAATTGACTAAAAATATCACGCCAAAAAAATTCAAACAATTATTTGGCGAATTGTCACCCAGGCAACTAGCCATAATTAATGACAACACACACCAAAACATAGTGGTTGCAGCAGGTCCCGGCAGTGGAAAAACCCGCGTATTGGTGCATAAACTTGCTTCATTGTTGTTGTTGGAAGATGTTAAACACGAACAGTTATTGATGTTAACTTTTTCACGTGCAGCAACCACTGAATTTAGCAAACGCTTGAGAGTTTTAATTGGCAACGCGGCTCACTTTATAGACATCAAGACCTTTCATTCTTATTGTTTTGATTTGCTTGGGAAGGTGGGAAGTATTGAAAAATCTGCTGATATTTTGCAAGAGACCGTTAAAAAGATAAGAAACAATAGCGTAGAACCCAATAGAATTACTAAAACCGTATTGGTCATTGATGAAGCACAGGACATGGACAAACACGAGTTTGCTTTGATAAAAATATTAATGCAGAAAAATTTAGGCATGCGTGTCATAGCAGTGGGTGATGATGATCAAAATATTTACACCTTTCGAGGTGCAGATTCACATTATTTTGAACAATTCACCCAAGCAAAAAGTGCCAAGAAGTATGAACTGTTAGAAAACTACCGCAGTAAAAACAATTTGGTGCAATTCACCAATAAATTTGCCAGAAGAATTTCGCAACGCTTTAAAAGCAATGATATCGTTGCAGTACAAGATGACAATGGCTCTATTAGGATTATAAATTATCATCACCGCAACTTGCTTGTTGCGTTAGTTGCGGATGTTGTTGCAAGCACATGTACAAGTAATTTAAGTGGAGCTATCGCAATATTATGCAAAACCAATGATGAAGCTTTACAAATTACGGGTCTATTAAAACAACAAAATATCCCAGTAAAACTCATTCAAAGCAATGACAGTTTTAACTTGCTTGACATAGTCGAATTAAGAGAGTTTATTGCTGATTTAGCACTAACCATTGATGAGGTTGTCATAAGCACACAAAAATGGAATCACGCTAAACGACAAATCCATCGGAAATTTAATAACAGCAATAATTACCACTTATGTGAACAAATACTAAAAGACTTTCAGCAAACCAATACCAAGAGTAAATACTATTCAGATTTAATCGCCTTTATTGGAGAATCTAAGCTAGAAGATTTTAATCCGGTTGATACCGAAACGATTGTCGTTTCAACCATTCACAAAGCCAAAGGCAAAGAATTTGACAGTGTTTTTATTGTGCTCGATAATTTTAATCCCAATACCGATGATAACAAACGCCAACTTTATGTGGCAATGACCAGAGCCAAAAACAATTTATCCATCCATTATAACGGCACTTATCTTAATGGTTTACAAGTTGATGGTTGCGACTATCTGCAAAACCAAAACAATTATCCAAACGCCTCACAGTTAACCTTTCATTTAACCCACAAAGACATTGTGCTTGGTTATTTTGACTATATTCAATCCAGAATTGATAGATTAATCAGTGGTGAAGAATTATCTATTCAACAAAACACTCTGGTCAATGCCAACAATGAAACAGTGGTAAAGTTTTCTAAAAGCTTTCAAACCCAGATAACCACGCTAAGTAAACAAGGCTTTAAACTGGCATCAGCAAAAATAAACTTTATCGTCTATTGGCGTAAAAAAGATGAATCTGGTGAGTTGATAAAAGAACTAAAGATTGTCTTACCGGAAGTTTTTTTTCAAAAACCAGTACTGTAATCAATACGTCCTGTCCAAATGTTGTTTATTGCAAGCTAATGTGATGGGTTTCCTAGAATTTCCTATAACGTAAAAACTCATATCGGAAGTGGTGCTTTAGCTCCGCCTTTTATTGAAGATAAAAACAATTATCGCACAGCGACACGGCGAACACAGCGAAAGAATAAATCAAATACGCACTGTCATTCTGATGAGCCTTGGCAAAAGCATTGATACAGATTCTAAATTCAAAGCTAATTTTATGGATGCCCCCAATACTTCCCTGTAGGGGCGGCGATTTATCGCGTCCGATCTTTCATGTAAATTAATATGCCCCAAAAAAAAACGCGATAAATCGCCGTCTCTACAGTTGGATTCAGGGTACACAATAAGGGTCAACAATACTTTTAATTATAAAAACTCCACACCAACGGAATCGGAACTTTAGTCCTGCCTATTAGATGTCTAATAAGTTAATCCAGATTCTGAATTCAAAGCTAATTTGATGGATGTCCCAGTATTTATTTAGATCATGGGATTTACGGATTTAAACGTTATATTGCAATGGCGATAGTTGGCAGGAATTTACAGAA
>CAZLZZ010000024.1:0-29919 GCA_964564165.1 uncultured Alcanivoracaceae bacterium
AAACAATTTTACAATCAAAAAATAATTTAAAAATCTATTTTTACTGAGATATTGGGTTTTGCTAAAAATTTAATTTCTATATCGGGATTTGGGTATTGTGAAATTTATATCATTTTTATGGATTATCGCTTACGCGGTAATGACGACAGGTGTGGGAAAATTAAAAGTACAATAAGACAAGTGGCAATATACCTTTATGTTTCCCCCTTTTATGTTTTTGTTAACAGATGAATGTCATATTTGTTTCTATTTACTACAAAGTTTTTTAAATTGTATGTCATAAATTTTTAATTTTTTCCGTAGTAATTAATAAGCAATTGAAATCTTAGAAGAAGACTATGTTATTTAGAAAGTCAAACAAATACAACGCCTCAACAGGATTAGTCCTACAATTAACTGTCGGAGCTAACAATGAAAACTTGTCTATGGATTCCAATGGTATGTTTATATTCAACCAAGATGTACTGATTGGTTCAGTTTGGACGGTAACTGTGCAAGCTCAGCCTAGGAGCTTGTCCGAGAATAGGAATCGTCATGAAGGAAAGCTGGGTTTAGTGCGATTTTTAGCTTTTTTGAGGAGAATAGCTCCGCTATGTGACGAAAAACAGCTGAAAATGGCACAAATTCAGCTTTTCTGTAATAGATTCTCTATTCTCGGACAAGCTCCTAGTAATCCTACACTGCAAACATGTGGCCTCAGCAATGCAACAGGAACAATGACAGCATCAGGTGTGAATAATGTGCAGTTAAATTGTTCTGGCACACCTAACAACTGGGGTACAATGAAATGGGATGAGGGCACATGGCAATAAATTATACACAATTGATATTGATGAAGTCAGAGCATTTGATTTTAAGAGCGGGTACCCACAAGGGGCACGCCCTACGGGTAGACCCCATTGGTATCTTGATAGACACTCTTATAAAAACACAAAAAAATATTATGCATAAAATCCTTTTCACACTTTTACTATTGTCAGTCATGACAAATCCCCTTGCGGGTTCAGATGATGTTTTCATGAACGGTTTTGAGGTGTTTGTTCCTATTACCACTAATAAAAATGTATTTATCTCGGGGCACTCATTAATGGATAATCCCTACGCTGATTATTTAGAGTCTATCTCTATAGATAAAGGCGTTACTGATTATCGTTGGAATCAACAAAATGGAATTGGTTCTCCCATTAGAGTGCGCACAAGTGGTAACAATTTACCGCCCAATAATTGGCAAGGCTACCACCGAGGTAAAAATCGCGATACATTTGATATGGACGTTATTGCTGAATTGAGAAACCCAATGACAATTGGCGCAGGGAACTTATATGATGTTCTGTTAATTACTGAACGCCATGATTTAATGGGTACCATTTTCTTTGAGTACACCAACAGTCTACTCAGGCATTACCATGATAGAATGTTAGAAGGCAATTCCAATGCAAAAACACTGTTTTATCAATCATGGTTGTTCATCGACCCAAATAACCCTCAAGTTTG
This sequence comes from uncultured Alcanivoracaceae bacterium, assembly GCA_964564165.1. Classification (GTDB taxonomy): domain Bacteria; phylum Pseudomonadota; class Gammaproteobacteria; order Xanthomonadales; family Marinicellaceae; genus NORP309. The sequence goes on from CAZLZZ010000024.1 coordinate 1,495, forward strand.
GATTGATCATGAAACGCTGATGATCAACGCTTGGGAATGCGTGGCAGAAAAAGTCAATTTAACACTTGAAGCTGATGCTTTGAATAAAACCGTCTCTGTTATTCCTGCGGGTTTAGCATTAAGTGATCTACTCACACGTATCTTAAACAATGAAGTGGCTGGTTTTACAGGAACAGATTTAGATAAAATTGATCAATTATTTGATGACAATGTCCATTTAAATGCAGAAGGCGTTTTCTATATGGCAGCGGTGAGCTATGTTTCTATATACGGGACGTCTCCAGTAGGCGCGACCATACCTGTTGGGATAAATACCGCAACTGGTGAAAATCTTTTACAAATTGCTTGGGAAAATGTCAATAATTACAGACAAAACTATCAAGTTAAAACTATGGCTGCATGTCGTGATGTGATGGCTAATCAAGTCTGTGATAGTTACTATAACTTTCAGGGAAGGCCTGAGCAGATTAATTCTTGTATTCAAAGGATGAACAATACTTCAACATTCCTTTATAATCCATTTAATTGGCCAGATGCAGATTTAGTCGTATGGCCTGCACCGGATTAGAATTTTCAAATATTGGTTGGCTTTTGGTAGATTTTAAAGGTTTATGTAGTATTGTTTTTGGTTGCTAAGAACTCAGTATAATTGTTTTTTGCTTCTTTGACCTTATTGTGTTTTTCACCATAAATATTTTTAAATGATTGTATTGACTCTAAATAGAACTCTTGTGCTTTTTCAAGATCTGGAATTTTTGTATAGACCTCTGCTAAAGCTTGCATCAATCTGGGGTGGTTGGGATTATTTTTAGCGAAATAATTATTATCCAAAATAATCTTGTATTGTTCAAGGGTTTTTTTAAATTCATTTTGCTTAAAGTAAATTCTCGCTACTGTAAAATAGGCACCGCTGATAAGAGGATTTTTATCTCCTAAATACTTGATCGAATTTTCTAATGCACTTTCTGCTAACTGTTGTGCTTCATCTAATTGATCTAAAAAACCCAAGGCCTTGGCAAGAGTTTGTTGACTATAAATGGTAGAATCATGGGTTTCTCCAAGTTTTTTAATTTGAATGTCGTAAACTTCCCGGGCAATTTTTTCTGCTTCTTTGTATCTTTTTGATGCCAACAGTATAGCAGCAAGATTGGTTTTCAACTCTAGGGCATCAGCATAATCAGCACTTTGTTTATCCTCAAATATTGAAACAGCTTTGTACATATACTCGATAGCTTTGGGATAATCACCAGTTTGATATGAAATTACCGCAAGTGAATTATAGGATACTGCGGTTTTAATGTTATTGTCCCCAAAGACCTTTATGTTGATTGCATGGGCTTCCTTTATTTGTTCCATGGCTAAATCTATTTTACCTTGATATCGAGAAACTCCTGAAAACTGCAGCAATGAAACTGCCAATTCTGGATGGTAGTTCCCAAGTATTCTTCTTTGTTGTTTGGTTAACAAATCCCAACCTGTATACGCTTTCTCGAGTTCGCCAATATCAGTATACAATGTATTTAAGTCACTTCTCATGCCCATGCTTAGTGAGCTAGTTTGGTCAAGGCTTTTATCTTTTAATAAATTTTCTAATAAAATGATTCCTTCTTCTGGTTTTGACTGTAGAAATAGAAACTCTGCCATTAACCTTTGTAAAAGTAGTTCTTCATTTTTGTCTTTGTTTTTGATATTCAAAGCTATGGCTTTATTTAGAGTGCTTGTGGCTAGATTGAATTTTGATTCTTTGGCCTGAGTTTTGGCCAGTACTCGATAAAGTGTGGCTTTGTCAGTATTCGATTGAATAGAGTCAATTGTTAAATGGCTCAGTATAATACTGAGTTCTTGCCAGTTCTCAGCATTGAGTAGGAATTGGGCTTGATAGGCCAAAGACTTTGAATCTTGTGAATTAATTTCTAATGATTTTTTTAAGTAATCAGCGCCTTTTTGAGGTTGTCCTATTTGGCCATAGGCAATGCCAATTGTTTGTAATAGTTCAAACTTAATAGCATCATTGAGTTTGGCTTTCTCCAGGTTTTCAGCAGTATAATTTAAAATATCACCCGCTGTAATTACATTCCCTTTGGCAAAGTCCGGGTTGGTTTGGGCATACGCATCCAACAAGAACTGCTTGACCTGATTGGCTTTTTCTGCTTCAACCTTAATCTGTTGGTATTGTTGATAACCTAAAAATGAACCAACAACCATAAAAACAAAGAATGACATTATGGTAGAAAATAAAGCAGCGCGCCTTTTGGCAAATTTTTGGATTCGATAAACTATGGATTGGGAAGTAGCATTGACCGGTTTGTTTAATAGATAGTTGTTTAAATCATCGGCAAATGATTGCATGGATGAATAGCGTTTATTGGGATCTTGTTCTAGTGCCTTTCTCAAAATATTTTTCAAATCTTTTTCGCAAACTGTATTTTTGAGAACACCATCTAAATATTGTTCGTCATTCGCACATGATTTAATTAATCTGTCTTTGGGTAAAGGCGCAACATTGCTCAATAACTCTAAAGCAACAACAGCCAGTGAAAATATATCAGTTTTTACAGAAATAGCTTGTGAATTAATTTGCTCAGGAGCTGCATAACTTGGAGTCAAAGCCATGATGGTGGTTTTGTTGCCAGAGATATCGTTGTTAATTAATTTAGCAATACCAAAATCAACGATTTTCAATTCTTTGTTTTGATTGATTAAGATGTTATCAGGCTTAAGATCACGATGAATAATCAAGTTAGCATGTGTATAAGACAAAGCATCGGCACATTGATTTATTAATTTTAGTTTTTCATGGTTGTTGAGGTTATTGTTTTTACAGTAATCATCCAAAGGTTTTGCACCATCGATTAACTCCATTACTAAATATGCTGTTCTATCATTGGTCGTGGCACCGTGCAACATCTTAACAATGTGCGGATGAGATAATCCAGCAAGAATTTTCTGTTCATTGATAAAATGCTTAAGTAGCTCCTTAGTATTTTCTCTAGGTGCAAATATTTTTATCGCAACAAGGGTTTGTTGTTCAGTATCAATACGTTTGGCTTTAAATACTTGCGACATGCCACCCTGTCCAATCTCTTGGAGTAATTCGTACTCATCGAGTTGTTGACCTGCTTGGAAATTTTGGGCATTATTAATACCAATATTATAATTGTCAGAAATCTCTTCGGAGAAATACTTGGAAGCTTGAGAACCAGCATTGATGAGAGTGATTACGGCATCACGTATTTCTTGGGTAATATTTTTTATGCCATAAACTTTCGCCAACGCTTCTTTGGGTGATAATTCAGAAATGTCTGCATAGACTTCGCTGGCTTGTTTCCAAATTTCTGTCTTAGTATTCATAAACTACCATTGGATTTTTCTTGCCCTAGTATATCATTTATTTTAACCATTACCCTTTTGGAGTATTGTGTAAGAGGGTGGCTGTCACTTAAATACGCCTGAGAAAGTTCAAAATTTTCTTTAGAAATATTCAGGGTTTTGGCTGTTACTTCCTTTCTTTTTATCAATATTTCTAAATAAGCATTAACGGCCTTTATTGATAGCACGTGGGGTTTGCCAAATATTCCAGTTATTCTTTTTCGTAGTTGATCGGCATATTTAATTGCTCTATCTTCCTGTTGGGTTAAATAGTAAAAATCAGACAGGCCAATTTCCGAATTGATTGTAATGAAATGATGTTCACCATAATTAATCTTGGAATATTTGGAAACTTCTTCAAATTTAGCCAAAGCATCGGCATATTTGCCTTGAGAAAATTGTATGTCAGCCATGACATATAAGCTATTTTGTGCCAATTTAGATTTTGCGCCATATTTGGAAACGGCAATATCATGGCTTTTTTGAGCCTGATGATAGGCTTGAATGGGTTTATTTGCATACCTCAAGGTGTTCGCTTTTTCTGCAATAGCAAGAATGATCAGTGGGTGCTTATCTCCCAATTTCTTTTCTATGTTCACAATGGTTTTATCAATAAGCTGGATTGCTTCTTGATGATTTTCTAATAGGCTCAATAAATTAGTATGTCTAATACTTAGCCGTAATAGTTCCGGTGTAACAGATGAAATTTGCTTGTCTACAAACTTATTGGCATCTTGAATGATATCAACGGCTTTTTGGTATTCTCCCAAATGACTATAGGTATCCGATAAAAAACCTGTGCTTTTTAGTACGCCTCGGTAATTTTTTGATTGGTTAAAGTTTTCATAACTTTGCAGAGCAAGGTCGCGTGCTTGTAGAACTTTTCCTTTGAACTTTAATACAATGGCTTTTAATAAATTCAGTTCTGGTTGCAATTGAGGATGGGGGGAATTGTTGGCTAATACCCTCTCAAGTTGGGTGATTAGTTCTTGTGCCTGATCCAATTGATTGCTTTGGGCGTACATCTGAGCGAGCCTTAATTGGGCTTTTAAATTATCGGGGTTATAGGTTATTGCGGTCAATAACAATTCTTCGCCTTTTTCTTCTGAACCTAAATTTAACAATGAAGTACCAATATTGGTAAGCAAGTCTGCTTTAACATCTGTGTTGCTAAATTTTTCATGGGCAACTTGGTCATAGGCAAAATTGAGTAAATCTATGGCCGTTAATTGGCTACCTAGGCTGCTTTCTGGATCGGCATAAGAGAATAAATTCAACATAAAATCTTTAATTTCAACAGCCTTTTTGTTTTCAATAACGGTTTGGCGATACTGCCAACTAAGCGCAATTACTGCTAATATAACTGTTATTAACAAAGTGGTCAATGAGGCAAATAAGGCTTTTCTTCTTTGCGCAAATTTTACCATTCGATAAGTCAAAGTATTGCCTGTTGCAGATACCGGCAGTCCATTTAACCAAGCCTGTAAGTCTTCTGCAAAATCATTCATGGTAGCATAGCGCAACTCAGGTTTTTGCTGCATGGCAGTGGCAAGTATGTTTTTTAAATCCTTATCTGTATTTAAGGAGCTTATCAATCGATTGATATGGGCTTCATCATTTGCACAAGATTTTATTAAACGGTCTTTTGGTAAAGGATCGCCTTCAATCAATAAGTCCAAAGCGACAACCGCGAGTGAAAATATGTCTGTTTTAATGCCAATAGGTTTACCATTGATTTGTTCAGGAGCGGCATAGCTTGGAGTTAAAGCAATGAGTGTATTGTTTGAGGGTATATCCTTGTTGATTAATTTAGCAATACCGAAATCAACAACTTTTAATTCATTGTTTTGGTTGATTAAAATGTTATCAGGCTTGAGATCTCGATGAATAATCAAATTGGCATGGGAATAAGCCAAAGCATTAGCGCATTGAGCAATTAGTTTTATCTTGTTTTTTGTGCTTAGCTTATTGTTTTTACAGTATTTGTCCAAAGGTAACGCTTGTTGGATTAATTCCATCACCAAATAGGCTGTATTGTCATCTGTCATACCGCCGTGTAACATCTTAACAATGTGTGGATGAGACAAATCCGCCAAGATTTTTTGTTCATTGAGAAAATGATTGAGTAATTCTGATGAATTATTCCCTGGCGCAAAGATTTTTATCGCAACAGGCGTTTGTTGTTGGTTGGTGATTCTTTGGGCCTTGAAAACTTGAGACATGCCGCCTTTCCCGAGTTCTTCAAGAAGTTCATATTCATCTAGTTGTTGCCCCGTTTGAAAACTTTTGTTGTTATTGATGTCAAAGTTATAATTTTCTGCAATATTATCAGAGAAATACGCAGAGGCTTGAGAGCCTGAATTGATAAGTGTGATGACAGCTTCGCGTACATCTGAAGTGATATTTTTTATGCCATATAAATAGGCAGTGGCTTTATGCTGTGATAATTCTGAAATATCTGCATAGACTTCACTGGCTTGTTTCCATATTTGCGTTTTGTTCATTCCTGTTCTCTTTAGATAATGCCATAATCAGCGTCACTGATTGTTTCCAAATGCGCATGACTTGACGCTCGGATTTATCAATTAATTGGCTGATTTCTTTAAAAGTGAGATTAAAGATGAGCTTGTATTCTAACATTTGAGAGTATTGTATATTAATTCGTTCAACTTTTTTGAGAAGCAAGTCTATTTCTAGGAAATTAAAGTCTATATCTTGTTCGCCTTCTATGAGGTTATAACTTTTCGTGACGGTTAAATGTTTTCTTTTAATGCTTGATTTAGCACGTATGATATCAATCAATAACAAACGCATACTCTTGGCCAAATAGTTTAAAAAATGTCGTTTATTGTCTAAATTAATGTGGTTTTGATTGACCAGCTTTATGTAACACTCATTGGCCATAACGGTTGGAGTAATAGTCTCTCCTGTTCTTAGTTTGCTAATTTGGTTCATGGCGATTGCTTTGATTTCACTGTATAACTGCGTATAAATTTCATCAAGCAGGTGTTTGTCGCCATTCTTAACTTTTTCTAATAATATTGTTATTGACTGTTTTTCCATACTTACATCATAGGAGTTTTTACTGTTCTGCCAATAATAAATGACAAAATATTTAAAATAGTCTGTCATAAAAATTTTCAAAAATTCGTAATACTAACTGTGTACATAGATTTGTGTACCATTTTATTACTAATTATTTATAGAGAGTGATACAAAACTCTCTATTAGGAGAATATCATGAAAAAATTTATTATAACAATATGTCTATTGGCAACTTCAAATCTAGTAACCGCAAGTAATGGGGTTTTTGCCATTAATTCTGTATGTGATGGCTTTGGTTGTTTCCCAGGTGATTCTGCTGGCCTTCCCATCACAATTACAAATGCCGGAAGTTATCAGCTGACTTCAAATTTAATTTCATCATCAACAACAGTTAATGTCATTGAGATTAATGCCAACAATGTCACGCTGGATTTAAATGGTTTTTCAATTATTGGCCCACGAACTTGCTCAGGCTTCAACGGCACTTTAGTCTGTATTCCAAGTTCAATGACAGCCAATGGAATTCAATCAAGTGGAAGGTTTAATACAGTAGTTAGAAATGGTATAGTCAAAGGTTTTGATGCGGGTGTGTCATTTACCGGCAACAGTAGTAATGTTGCTATCAGCCATATTACTGCTGACGGAAACTCATCTGGCATTGTTTTATCTGGTACCGGAACAATTAGTAATTGTATTACTAACCGTAATTTGGGTGTTGGTATTTCTGGAGTATTTTCCACTATTTTAATCAATGATACTATGGCAATGGGCAACAGGAATGGACCTCTTTTAGTTGGAGCAGGAGTATGTAGCAATGTATTATTTAATCAAAATGGTAGCGTTAATGACTTTTGCGCACGTTATACAAATGGCAGTACCTGCGAAGGGCTAGTAGCTTGTCCATAAGGAGAATGAATATGAATGATTTATATAAGGCAATTGCCCTAGTATTAGGTCTCTATGGAACAAACTTAACAGCAGGAGTCGCCCCATATATTTTACAAGCTGAATACAGTACCGATATACATTATACCAATAGTGCACCTGTAGCTGTGTCTATCAATCTTGTAATTCTTGATAATACGACTACAGCCCCAGGTGCGTCATTAACACCTCTTCACATTAGAGAAGTTAGAGGTGCAGTTATTGATGGGTATCACAGAGATAGTGCGGGACTTCAATATTTTTCATTTGATGTTGACACCTTTGTTGGAGCAAGTATGTTTTTAAAAGGCGATGTTATTCGTTGTAATAACTTTGGTTGTAGCGATATTACTATTTTCTTTGACGCAGAAGACTTTTCTGCTACAAACATAAATATAAACGCTTTTACATTAGATCCGAATAATGGCGATTTGATTTTCTCCATCGACAGCGCTGCTATGATTGCTGGAAGCCCTTATTTAGCCTCTGATTTAATAAGGTATGATGGTACAGTTTTTTCTTTGGAGTATGGCCCAATTGTTGTAACGAATATAGCAAAGTATCGAAATATAGACGCTTTAAGTTACACGGACAATGGTAAATATTTGGTTAGCTTCGCAAATGACGGAGTGCTTAATGATATTTATGAATATGATATTGCATCAACCATATGGACTATTGCTTATACTCCAACGACAATCGGAGATGATTACAATCCAGTTAATATTAGTTCATTAATGATAACCACACAAGCTGTTTCGGATTTAATATTCAGCAATGGCTTTGAATAAATATAACAGGACGGGGAAAACTAAAGGGTGGGTAAATCCCACCCTTTTTTTGTTTGTCTAGCAAAGCGTTTTTTAGATTTACTATACATACCAATTGATTGCACTCTAATACCCGCGTTTCTATATCGGAATTTGGGTAATATAAAAATACTATGCAGAAGTTCTTTTGGTAAAAATAATGGGGGGTTTTAACCAAATTCAACTTTTCTCAGTAAGTTATTTTTTCTCGGTTTGGCACTAATTGTGTGACTGTCATTGCATTTAGTTATATAGTGTATAGTATCTATTCTTTAAAATAACATCGAATATTCGACATTAGGCACGATTATGAAAACAGCATTGTTCACCTCTCTATTATTAACTTTAACTACATCTGTTTGGGCTGATGTTGGTTTAATTACACTGAAAAGCGACTTTAGCGTTAAACAAACTTCCAACAATCTTGTCAATGCGTTGGAGAAAAAAGGCATGACAGTATTTGCAATAATTGATCATCAAGCAGGGGCGATGAAAGTAGAAAAGTCATTGCGCCCAACAACAGTTGTTATTTTCGGAAACCCCAAGATTGGTACACCCCTGATGAATTGCGCCCAAACCATGGCAATTGATTTACCACAAAAAGCACTTATTTGGAAAGGTGAAGATGGACAAGTTCGCTATGCCTACAACAATCCAAAATATTTAGCAAATCGCCATGATATGCAAGGCTGTGATAAAGTTTTAGAAAAAATCAGCAATGCTTTGGCCAATTTTGCAAAAGTAGCGACGAATAACAAACCCAAGTAAAACATGATGGATGTCCTTTTTATAGTAGCAGTCTGGCGGTTTTTGAGCAATGAAAAAAGCAGAGACAGGCACTTTTAAAAAACCAACCTTTTACTGCATATAAGGTCCATATGGGGTCTATACCAATACAAAAAAAACAATGCTAGTCAAAAGGCTTGGCCTCTGTCTGACCTTCTCTACTCCTAAACAATTCTGAGTTATTTCAAAACTCGTTGCTTAGCCAGAACCTAAAGAACTTTGATAAAGGTAAACCGATTATTTAAAGAAATTACCGTTTTCCCTTGGTTAAATTTAACTGTTAGTTTGTCTCCAGATTCTATTTCAATAAAACTGTTTTCATCAATGTATCTGAAAACCTTTGTAATCCCTTCATGTGTATCTACTATAATCAAATTGTTGTTTTGGGTACTTACTTCAACAAAATAATCACCAATTTCAGGGACTTGCATGTCGAACTTGTAGGTGCCTGTAAGTTCATTAAGGTATTTGTCAGATACATGCATAACCTCGATGATATTTTGCTTGCTAATATCCCAATGGTAATACGAGGAAATAGAAATAAAAATTTCATCAACTAGGGTTTTGGCATTGTCAGCATTTGTCATGACTATGATAGCATTTCCAGTTTTTGCAAGCGCCAACATTTTATTTGTGAATCCTTTGTTTTTTCCTCCGTGCATAAAAATTAATGAATCGCCTTCTCATTTCAATGCTGGTCCTAGTCCCCAATCTCCTTTGTGCTTAGTTAACATTGCATTTACAGTTTCTTTTGTAAGTATAGAGTTTTTCTTACCATTATAAATTTTGTAGATTTCTATAGCATATTGGGCCAAATCTGTTGCTGTGGTCCATAAACCTGCTGCAGCTTGTTCGGGGTAATTGTGCCAAAGTCCTTTAACAATGTTTCCCTGGTAATTATATGCTGCACTTAGATTAGAATAATGTTCCTTGTCTATTGGTTGTTCAAAAGTGCTTTTATGCATGCCTAATTGAGGTAGTATAAATTTGTGCATATATGCATCTAGTGAAAGCTGGCTTGTATCTTCTACAATTTTTTCCATTACTGTATATCCACCACCAGAATACCTCCAAATGCTTCCAGGAATGGTGTCTAATTCTATTTTTGATGTGTTGCCTTCACCATCTAAAACTTGTGAAATAGTCGGGAATTTGTCGGTTTGATTGTACCCAGGAAATCCATGTACAGTTATGCCAGCAGTATGGGTTAATAATCTCCTAAGTGTCACTTTTTCACTTATTGTAAATTCGTTTTCTGGGAGCTTCCAATCTAGTAAGTATTCATTTACATTTGTATCTAAATCTAACTTACCTTGTTGTACTAAGTGTAAAGCTGATAACGCCGCCAATGGTTTGCTAATTGATCCTGCCTGAAAGAGTGTGTTTGTATCTACTGCTTTATTTGTGTCAGTGTTAGCAATTCCATAGCCTTTGGCCCATTTCAACTGCCCGTTTTCAACCAGTGCAATACTCACACCAGGAACTTTATAATGTTTCATTCGGTCTAGAATGTTAAATGTAACAGCATCTTCGCCTTTAATCTGATTTAGAGGCATTAAACCATTTTCAACACTTTGAATTTCTAAATTTAAAGTATCTGTTTTTTTCATGGTACAAGAAAACAATACTGTTATGGTTGTTGTGAAAAATATAATTTTGAAAATTTTTATCATGTTTTTGGCCTGTTTTTAAGTTTGGTGTTAAAGTTTATCAACATATCATTGTAGCATACCTGAGCACTGCAAGTGTTGCAACCAGCTACAAAAAGAGCCGCTTCAGGGATCCGCTTTAAAGTGTCGCTACCCTTTTACAACAACTTTACATCTTTTTCAGTCTTCCACAAAAACTATAACCTGTTTTTATTTTAAGCTTAGATTCAATTAACATTTTAAACTTATTGTTAACACTGATTCCTTCCAACCTAGACCAACATAGCTTAATTGTTTTGCAAAAAACAACTTATGGCTTCAAACACCTCTTGTGCGTTGTCCATGTGCAAATGGTGGTGGCCGCGTATGTCAATATCGCTTTCTGCCTTGAGCTTTTTTCTTCGCTCTTGGCTGGTGGGATAACTCAGTGCATAGGTTTGTGGAGAGGCGAGTATTAATTGAGTCGGCGGCCTTTTTGATGATAAGGCGTCTTGTACCGATTCTTCTGAGAACCTTATCAGGCTTCTTAAGCGCAGTCTTTTGTCGGTTCGCCAGCGGTAGCCTTTTGGCGTTTTTTTTAAGCCTCTTTTCACCATCGGCCTTAATATCTCTGCGTCTTGTGGCGTTGCTTTTAATCGCATTTTTAATGCCTCATCTATGCTGGGATAGAAGCGCTTGTGCTTTAGAGTGTGGCTTTTCCATAGTGACAAGGCTTGTGTTAAGTTTTCTGCCATTGAGCCTGGTTCATAAGCTGGCACGGGGCCGAGGTTTTCAATCATGATTAGTTTTTCAATTTTTTCAGGGTTGCTTATGGCATACATTTGCGCCATTGCTGCTCCCATTGAATGACCTAATAAAGTCAATTTGCTCCATCTAAGTTGTTGAATCACGTCTTCTACATCTAACACAAAATCTATAAAGTGGATGAAATGGCCTTTGGCTCGGTGGTCTGATTTGCCATGTCCAGGAAAATCTATGGCAACCACTTCGTATCCATTAGCGGCTAGTTTTGGCGCAAGCTCACAAAAAGAAGCCGCGTTGTCTAACCAGCCGTGTAAAGCCAGTAGTTTTTTTGCTTTGCCCTGTCCCCAAACAAGGCCTTTAATTTTGCCAAACTTGCCTTTTATGGTAATTTTCTTCATTTAATAAACCACAAAATAACTACCGCCAATAAAATCCTGTACCAAACAAAAATTGAAATAGAAATTTTCTCTATTACTTTCAGAAATATTTTGATGGAAAACAAAGACGAGATAAAACTTACTACAAAAACAGTAAGCACACCTAGTATATTGTAATCTTCTGGTTGTTTAAGCACCTTTAAAATACCATAGCCAGTGGTCATCAAAAGCGCAGGTATTGCCAATAAAAAAGAAAACTCGGCGGCCTTGGTCCGACTAAAGCCTAGTGCCATCGCTGCACTCATGGTGACGCCTGAACGAGAAGCACCTGGAATCAAGGCAAAAACTTGTGAGAGCCCTATTATGTAGGCCTGATTCAGTCCGACTTTTTGTGTTTTTTGAGCTTCTCTTTTTTGTGCTTTACTAATAGTGTCCGCCCAATACAGCAACAAACCAAAGACGATACTAGATATTGCTATGACCGTGGACGAATGCGAACGTAAATTAATTTCAATAAAGTCAGCAAGCAGGTATCCCGTTATTGCCAGTGGAATACTTGCCAATGCCAGTTTGTTAAACAATGACCAATTATTGCCTTGGAACAGCTTTGCTATCTCTGTTTTGAAATACCACATTACCGCTATTAAAGAGCCTCCGTGAGCGGCAATATCCATGACCAATCCTTGGTCTTCCCAGTCCATCGCCTTAGACAACAAAATCAAATGGGCGGACGATGAAACTGGCAAATATTCAGTTAGGCCCTGTACCAAAGCAAGAAGCACCCATTGGATAAAGTTTGTTTCTTGCACGGCTGTTTTCCTATTGCTCTAAATACTGTTTGTAGTTTTTCCAGTGGCTTTTTTCGAAAAATTCTTTTTGCCAATAATCTGTCTTTGGTGTTTCTGGTTTTAACAACTCTTGTTCAAACACATTGCTAAGTGTTTCTAGCGTTTGTTTGTCTGCTTGTAGCCAGTTGTCGATATCAACTTCGGTTATATTCAAGCCCATTGCTACAATCTGGTTTTTGGTTTTTGTCCACTCCGATGACTCGATTTGTTCTGCCTGGAAAACCACCTGGCTCAACCAAATATCTGCAGTGTCTCTATTTAAAAAGACAACTTTCGCCTCTGGAAAAAACTTTTTCACTATTGCTAACTGGTGTGGATTAACATACATGGCGTCTGCTAACAATCTGTCGCCCGTTGTTTGTTTCGTCATTTGCATGGCTTTGTCTTGGTAAAGCTCTCTTTCTAAGCTAACCATTTCATCATCAACTGCAGCTAGGGCTTCAACCTCTCTAAAGCCCCATAATATGTCGGGTCTTCCTTTAGAAACAAGTCGGTCATTTAGCACCATTATTCCTTGTTGATACAACCATTGTACGAAAGGGTGTATTAATGTGCTTTGTGTGCCCACAATAAATACGGGTTCTTTTATTTTTTCGTCGTGTTTTGAAACAAATTTACTGATTTCTTGTATTTCCTTTTCACTGATTTTTTTAATTTCAGGAATTTTATGCTTGTTGCTTTTGTTGTTGTCCAAAAACACCTGCATGGCTTGAGGGTATTGTTTTTGTTTGTCTAAAATCATCCCATGTAATCTTGGAAACATTTGACGATAACTTTCATTGAACACCTCAAAGTCAATTACTTTTAATTCTTCTATTGCGGCAGTTTCATTGTTTTGTTTTAACAAAGAAATCAACAATAACCAAGTTGCTTCTGCGTGATTTGTATGGGTTTGTAAAATTTGTTCGCTTGTTTTTTGCGCTTTTTCGTTTTTTTCTTCCGCCAAATAACAACGACTTAAGCCTAGTCTCGATGGAATGTACTTGCTATCATTTTGTTCTGCTTTTTTGTATTGTTTTTTTGCTTTTTTGTATTTCCCTTGCTGCTCATACAGCTCTCCTAGCTTATGTTCTGCTTCTTTATTATCGGCTTTGTTGGCTAACTCTTGATAAAAATCTACCGCCGGCTGAATCTGGCCCAGCCTTGACAAAGACTCTACGTAGGCGATTTTCCAAGACAACGGTGAAACGCCTCTTTCTAAAGCACTTGTTAAATACTCTACTGCCATTTTATATTTGTTCAGTTTAAACATATAAAGCCCCAATGCAGCATGGCCCTCTCTGTTGTTTTTGTTTTGTCGATTGAATGCGTGAATTAACTTATCTGCATTTTTAATATCGCCTGTTTGTAATTTTGCAATACCCAAGTACAAGCCCGCCAATTCGTTTTCTGGGTGCATCGCCAGTACTTTTTGGAAGTAGTTTTCGGCATAACTGTACGCCCCATTTTCTAAAAAGGCTTGTCCCATCATCATTTTTACTGCTGCTTGTTCTGGGTTCTCTATCTCCACCTCTCTTAATAGGTTGATTGCCTCTTTTGTTTCTCCATCGTCTATTAAGCTCTTTGCTAGGTTTACGTGGCCTTCTATTTGTTTGGCATCTACTTTAATTGCCATTTTGAAGTGTTTAACCGCCTCACTTTTAATTCCTTTTAAATAATTTAAGTGTCCAACTATTATGTGTGCGTGATATAGGTTTGGGTTTTCTTTAAGTGCTTTGCTTAACACTTGTATGGCTTCTTCTGTTTCGCCTTTTTTCGCCAGTATCATGCCTTTTGTTTGTAAATATGCCGGGGCACTAGGGTTTCCTTGAATCGCTTTATCAATGATTTTTTCAGCTTCATCTATTTGGTTTTGACTGTATTTTGAAACCGCCAATATATACATCACTTCATAGTTTTCTGGCTCTTCTTGCAATATCTCTTCATAGATTTTGTCTGCTTGTTGCCACTTTCCTTGTTTCTGGTCTTCCATTGCTTGTTCTAGTTTATTCATTTCTTGTCTCTTAATTGCTGTTTTCTATTATATACTGCTCTATCCAGCTGTTCATTTTCCAGCTGTTGATAAAGCCACAGTGGCCACCATGCTTTGTCGTAACCAGTTTTATTTTGTTTCTGTTTTCTAAAAGTTTAAAATCTTTGAAAGGGATAACAGGGTCGTCACAGGATGTGATCACATGACAACTTGTTTTTATATTTTCGATAATTTCTTCTGTTATTTCGTAACCTTTAAAGTATTCATCTGTTGAACTGTAGTCAGAGTGTCTCACAATTAACTCTTTTGTTAGCTCATCTAGAGACTTTATGCTTTTAAATCCATCGTTGTCAAAGTTTTTGGGGAAGTGTTGTTGTTTTTTGCTTAATGATTTTTGCCATTTTTTCATAAAATACCTTGAGTATAGTTTGCTTTTCTCTATGGCTAGCATGCTGTTTTTTGGATTTATTGGCGGTGATATTGCAAACACTTTTGTCAGTTTTATTTTACAGGTGTCAGCTTTTGCTGCCACCCGTAAAGAAAAATTTGCACCCAGCGAAAACCCGCACAGATAAACGTTTTTATGCGGGTACTTTTCTGTTATTTGCTTGATCGCTTCCACTATTTCGTTTAATCGGCAAGAATGAAACAGCTCTTTGTTTAAGTGGTGTGTGTCTCCGTGGTCCCTAAAATTCAACCGGAATATTGCCGCTTTTTTTGCTTGAAACAAAGCATTCGCCAACAACTGAATATAGGTTGACTCAGCCGAGCCTTCCCAGCCGTGTAACAAGATATACAAGTTGTCTTTGCTGGTGTTTTTTGTAAAAAAACCCTGTAGCCGAGCCTCTTTTGTTTCAATCAAGACCGTTTCTGCACCTTCCAACACAGGGTTGTTTTTTCTTAGCTTCAAAAGTCTAATTTTTGAACTGGCCAAGATTGACTGTAAGTGTTTGTTTTTTGGCTTTATTCCTGGTTCACATATAATCATTTTTAGCCAGAACCTCCGCCACCTGCTCTTGAGCCTGTAGAGCAACCTCTCTTGCGCTTTTTCCTTTGGTGTCAATCGGCTCACAAAAGGTCAGCTGTGCCGTGCTAGTTGGCAAGATTAGTATTCTAAAGACGTTTCCTATAAATTTCTCACCTTTTTTAAAACAAATATCCTTGTTTCTGCTGCCATCTTTTTTTATGTACTTAATTGCTACTGCTTGAACCGGTGTATTGCTTTGTGTTGCCGCATGAATCAATTGACGATGAAAGGTGTGGAGCCGCTCCCCATCTGTGGCTCTTCCTTCTGGAAAAACGGCTATTGAACCATTTTGTGAAAATCTTTTTATTATGCCTTCAATAACACTTTTTCTTGAAGATAACTCTCCCCTGTCAATAAACAACGATTCTCCGCTTTTCGCCACCCAGCCAATCACTGGCCAATTCGCAATTTCTTGTTTTGCCACATAGCCCAATAATTTAAACCGGTGTATTGCGGCAATATCTAACCACGTTACGTGGTTAGCTACTATCATCACTGGCGAGGCAGCTACTTGCCCCTGTTTGGCTAGCTTTACCCCACAAACAAAACAAATGATGCTTGACCAGGTGCTAACCACCCTTTTCTTGTGTTTGCTTTGTCTGTTTTGATTGTTTTGTGTTGCTGCCAAAAAAAGCACCACAAGAGGCAAAGCAAGAAAAAAAGCCATTAATAGACCTATTAGCCTTAATGTGAAACGAACTAGAGTCACAGCCTTCTTTCAATTGTCATGGTGGTTAACCTTGCGGTAGATACTTGTTGAAAAGAGCTGTTAAAAATGTCTATTTGCCAAACCTGTGTCGTTTTTCCCACGTGTATTCCTGTGGCTTTTGCCGTCAAAACACCTTGTGTAATGGGTTTTAGGTGATTAATATTTAACTCTAACCCAACCGTTGCTTTTTTTTCACTGTCTAGACATAGCCAGCCGGCTATACTGGCAACAGTCTCTGCGAGAGTTGCGGTTGCTCCTCCGTGAACAATGCCAAAAGGCTGTTTGTGCTTGTCGGTTACTGGCATTTCAGCACACAGCCAATTGTTTCCTCTGGCTGTTATTTTGATTTCTAAAAGATCACCCAGTCCTTGCGCGGACCCGTGTCCGTTTAAATCTGCTAATGCGGGCATTTGTTGCCATATTGTTTTCATGTTGCTTTTCATGTCGCGTTTCATGTTAATGGTACTTTTTATTGTTGTGCTTTATCCATCCCGCTGGGTGATCGTTAAAGCTTCTGTGTGTCCAATGTACTAAACCCCCTTTTTCATTCCATTCGTACTTACCTTTAATCAACAGGCTGTCGCCTTTTTTTACTGGAACCCTTGGTGCTATATCAATATTGTGCGCCAGCAATAACGTTTTATTTCCTGTTTTTAATATTAGTTTTTGATGTTTGTCTCCTTTTAAATCATCTTTTAATAATTTCAGAACTGTCGCATCAAATGTGACCATTTTTCCTGAAGTTCGTGAATTAAACAGCCTTTCTATTTGTGCTGTTTTTTCCTGAGTATTTAGTTTGTTTTCTACAAAAAAAGCACTTATTAGGAGAACAACAATACCTATTATTTTTTTCTTTTGGGAAAGGCTCATTTAAACTTCTCTAAATTTCACTAATCTTCACCAAACCCCCACACTAAGCCTCATTAAGAAGAAGCCCCACTAAACCAGGCATCTATTCCACCTACTAAATTGTTAACACTGGTATAGCCCTTTTTTCTATAAAAATCACAAGCCCCCTGGCTAGTGTTGCCAACAGCACAAACAAAAACCAACGGGGTTTTCTTGTCTAACTTTTCTATCGCCTTCATGTTTTCTTTGTCCAAGCGCTTAGATCCTTCTATTGCTTGTTCTGAAAACTGCAGTTCAGATCTAACGTCCAAAACATGTTCAAACTTTCCTTCTTGCATGCCTTTTTTTAATTCATCGCAACTTAGCTGATTGACCGCCTTGGGTTCGTTGGGGTTTTTTATTACCAGCCCTGCTCCTTGTAGGTCTTCAACCCAGTCTATTTCTATGCCTTTTGCTCTTTTGGCTGTTCCCACGTCCATATATATTTTAATGTCCCCAACTTCAGAAACCATTTCATAACCTTTGGGTTCTTCGATAGAAAACCGTGTGTTGTACTGGCCATCTATTGATAACAACAACACGCTTGAGCCTATGTCTTCCAAGCCTTTGTTAATGTTTTCTGCTGCTTTTTCTGAAATAGATATGTTTGCCGGCTCTCTTGTTGGCTGGGGCAAATTTAATAAGGTGTGTAACTCTCCCATATTAAACATTTCGGTAACAATATCATTCCCGCCAACAAGCTCTTTGTTAATGTACAATTGCGGAATCGTTGGCCAGTTGCCATACTCTTTTATTCCTTCTCTTATTTCATTGTCTTCTAACACATTACAATATGAAAAATTATCTCCCAGCAACTCTTTTAAAATGCCCACCGTATTACTAGAAAAACCACACTGAGGATGAGTTGGGTTTCCTTTCATAAATAGAATACATGTATTGTTGTTAACTAAGTTTTCAATCGCCTGTTTGGTTTGTTCATTCATTTTTATACATCCAAATTTGTCGCATGGAGCGCATTGGTTTCAATAAACTTCCGCCTGGGTTCAACGTCATCACCCATAAGAGTAGAAAACACAGCATCAGCCTCTATTCCATCTTCAATCGTCACCTGCAGAAGTCTCCTTGTTTCAGGATCCATAGTCGTCTCCCAAAGCTGTTCTGGATTCATTTCTCCCAACCCTTTGAATCGACTGATTGCTATACCTTTTTTTGCCAACACAAATAGTTGTTGAACGGCATCTTCTAAATCATTAATTTTAAAGGATTTATCGCCTTTTAATACATAAGAATCTTCAGTAATTAAATCTATTGTTTGATCGCTTAGCTCTGAAATTAATTGATAATCAACCGACTCAAAGAAGGTTTTATTTAAGCTGGTCTTTTTTTCTAAGCCATTCGCATTTTCTATAAAATCAATCGATTCATCATGCGTTGTAGAAGCATTAACTTTCCAAAACACCCCTTCTTTTACATCTTTGTTTAATAAAGACTGTGCTATTTCACACCAGCTTTCTGAGTCATTAAGCAACTCTGTTGTTACTTTGGCAAGCTTCAACAGTGATTTCAATACTTTGTTGCTGTAAACAATAGAAAGCTTGTTGATGTTATCCATAACAAGTAAATGTTGTTTTACCAGCTTTTCTAAACCCAGGCCAACCAATGGTGGCGCATCTTTTTGATAATACAAGTCTGTTTTATCTAAGGCTCTAGCCAGCAAATATCTATTCATCTCATCATCGTCTTTGAAATACTGTTCTTGTTTGCCGTGTTTTATTTTATACAACGGTGGTTGCCCAATATAAATGTGTCCTCTTTCTATTAACTCCCGGGTTTGCCTGTAGAAGAAGGTTAATAAAAGTGTTCTAATGTGAGACCCATCAACATCGGCATCGGTCATGATAATAATTTTATGGTACCTAAGCTTATCTGCATCAAAGTCATCTTTACCTATTCCACACCCCAATGCTGTAATCAGTGTTCCTACTTCCGCTGATTGTAGCATTTTATCAAAACGGGCTTTTTCAACATTAAGAATTTTTCCTTTTAATGGCAGTATGGCTTGTGCTTTTCTATCCCTGCCTTGCTTGGCGGACCCTCCTGCCGAGTCTCCTTCCACCAAAAATATTTCTGATAGCGCTGGATCTTTTTCCTGACAATCGGCCAGTTTACCTGGTAGACCTGCAATATCAAGTGCTCCTTTGCGGCGAGTCATCTCTCTGGCTTTTCTGGCTGCTTCTCTGGCGCGACTGGCATCAATCACTTTTTCAGTTACTGTTCTTGCCTCTACTGGGTTTTCCAAGAAAAACTCACTTAGCTTTTCACCCACTGCTCCTTCTACAATGGTACGAATTTCAGATGATACGAGCTTATCTTTGGTTTGTGATGAAAACTTTGGATCTGGCGTTTTTACAGAAACTATCGCAATTAATCCTTCCCTGCAATCATCTCCTGTTGCTGCATTTAATCCTTTTTTTGTACTGTTTCTTGCCAAATAATTATTAACCGTGCGGGTTAATGCCCCACGAAATCCAGCCAAATGTGCGCCTCCATCTTTTTGTGGAATGTTATTCGTAAAACAAAACACATTCTCTCTATAAGAATCTGTCCATTGCATTGAGACTTCAACAGTTGTTCCTTCGTTATCATTTCCAATAAAACTAATAATAGTCGGGTGCAAAGGTGTTTTTCCTTTCCCTATATATTTAACAAAAGAAGATATACCGCCTTCATAAGAAAATGTTTCGGTTTTTCCATCTCTTTCGTCACTAAGAACAATTTTTACGCCAGAATTTAAGAAAGACAACTCTCTTAATCTTTTTGCCAATATACTGTAATGAAACTCAATATCTGAAAAGGTTTCTTCGGATGGGTAAAACCTTAAATTTGTGCCTGTTTTTTTTGTTTTCCCAATGGCCTTTATTGGGCTTTTTGGAACCCCCATATTGTATTCTTGCTGGTGAATCTCCCCATTTCTTTGAATGGTTAATATTAGTTTAACAGACAAAGCATTAACTACCGACACACCTACTCCGTGTAACCCACCAGATACTTTATAAGAATTATCATCAAATTTTCCTCCAGCATGCAAAACAGTCATAATCACCTCTGCTGCTGACACGCCTTCTTCTTCGTGTATATCAACAGGAACCCCCCTGCCGTTGTCAGAGACGCTCACAGAGCCATCAGAATGTATCTTAACCTGAATATCGTCACAGTGCCCTGCTAAAGCCTCATCAATAGAATTATCAACCACTTCGAACACCATGTGATGTAAACCTGTTCCATCATCTGTATCGCCAATATACATTCCTGGTCTTTTGCGAACCGCGTCTAACCCCTTTAATACCTTAATATTGGAAGAATCATAATTTTCAGACATATTTAAAATCTCTTTAAAATCAATCGGGTATTATAACAGATTAGCAGTCTCTCTAAAAGGCCTTACAAGTTTCAATCAATTATAATTTAGAAGATGCTTCCCTAAACAACACATAACGGTTTATCACTCACTCTCTAAGAAGGCCACCCCTGTTAGATAAGTTCGGGTTACAAGATGATATTCCAACCCTTCACGGACAATTATGAAAACAAACCTGACAAGTGTTTGTAATAATTTTTTTTGGTTAACCTACAAAGGATGTTTCACGTGAAACAAGTCTGCATTTTGAAAAGCTTTTGATATTATTTCTTCTTGAACAGACGTGATAAATATTTGTGCTTTTGAATTCTTGAAAAAATCAGCTGCTTTTTGTAGTTTTTGAGAATCAAGTTCAGCATCAAAATCATCTAAACACAAAACTGGATGAATACTGTTTTTGTTTAAAAAATGTATGTATGCCATATAAAAAGCAATAGAAAGAACTTTCTTTTGTCCTCTTGATAAAGTTTGAGCCGCTTGAAGCCCCCCTGTTTTTATTTTTATGTCCATTTTATGTGGACCATGAAGTAATTTTCCATACAGGATGTTTTTGTTTCTGTCTATTTCCATCTGTTCGCTTAACGATTTATCGTCGTTCCAACCTTGCTTGTACTCAATACTTAAGTTATTAACTTCCTTTTGCATATATATAGAAAGTTCAATAATACTTGAATTTATTTCGTTAAATGTTTGTTTTCTTATTGCGTTTAATTGATCTGAATAAGTAATAAAGATTTTTTCCCAAACTTTTATTTCGTTAATGGATGCTTTTTTTTTGTACAATATATTAAGTTGCTTTGTACACTTGTATACTTTTTTCCAAAGAAATATATAATCATGTTTCACGTGAAACACCAACCAATCCAAAAAATTTCTTCTGTGAATTGGTCCGGAATCTATTAAACTATAGACTTCTGGGTCAATTGAAACAACTGGGAAAATATTAGTTATTTCAACAAGCTTAGTTATTTTGTTGTGGTTTATCTTACCAGTCCATTTGCCGTTAATGTTTTTATTCACAGACAGTGTTTGTCTATGCTCATTGGATATACACTCCAAATAGACAGTTAAATCATTAGAGTGTTGGTTTATCAAATTTTTAAAACTCCCTCTTCTAAAAGATTTTCCTGATGAAACAAAATTTATCGCTTCAAGGATTGTTGTTTTCCCTACACCATTATTACCATAAAAAATATTTACTTTATTGTTGAATAAGTACTCCTGATTTAAGGTGTTCCTGAAATTAAAAATTTTTAACTTTTTAATAAACACCTAGGTTAATTTCCTTATCAGTATTTGAGTTTGTAAGAAACAATAGTTTAGATACGTATAGGCATGATAACCAATCTACAACTGTTGTCTTCAGGGTGTTTTATTAAACAACTGCTAAGCGCATCTTTAAAGTTAAACATAATGTGATCTCCATCAATTGCGTTTAAAGCATCCAACAGATAGGTTACATTGAAACCAGTTTTAATGTCTTGAATATCAGATTGTATTTCTATGGTTTCTTCGGCTTGTTCTTGTTCTGGATTGTGTCCAATGATTTGCATGCTATTATTGCTGATATTAAGCTTAACTCCTTTGTACTGTTCATTAGATAAAATTGACACTCTTTGAAGGGCTGATTTCAACAATGATTTATCAGTTACCAAAGTTTTTTCCATGTTTAATGGGATTACTGTTTGGTAATCTGGAAAGTTACCATCAATTAATTTAGAAGTTAAACTAATGGTGTCACAAATAAAATTGATGTGATTCTTTCCGACATTAATGACAATACTGGTTTCCTTATCACGAATCAGCTTTTGTAATTCTAAGACCCCTTTTCTTGGAATTAACAATTGTTTATTAACATTGTTGTTGTTTTCAAACTCAGCTTCAGAAAGAGCCAGTCTATGTCCGTCGGCTGCAACACAGCGTATTTTGTTGTCATCAATTTCAAACAACAAGCCATTTAAAAAATAACGAACATCTTGTACAGCCATACAAAATGCCGATTGAGCTAAAAGCCTTTTTAAAGTTATAGTTTCTAGGTTCAATGAATCATAGGTTTCAATGTTTTCTATTAAAGGAAATTCTAAACCCGGTAAAGTCGCCAAACTGAATTTACTTCTACCTGCTTGAATAAGGCATTTATTTACTTCTAATGAAAAACTAACAATAACACCATCAGGCAAGGCTCTGCAAATATCAAAAAATTTTCTTGCAGGAACTGTTATCTCACCTTCTTCAATAATTTCAGCTTGACAGGTTCCTAACATTTCGACTTCTGAGTCACTGGCAGTAATTGATAAGATACCAGCGTAAGCTTTGATATAAAAGTTTCCTAATATAGCCAGTGTTTGTTTCTTTTCAACAACACCGTTTATTTGTGACAAAGGGTGTAATAAAGTTTCTCGTTGTATATTAAATATCATATAAATTATAAAAGTAGTAATAGTAGTTAAAGTAAAAGTCTTGTATAAATCCGTAACGCATTGTTTTATATAATAAAACAATGGTTAAATAGTTTTTAAAGCCTGTGGATAACCTGTGTAAAAAAAAGGCGTCTTTTTTTTTAAACACTTTATTAACAAGTTATTAACACCTTGTTAAATTATTAAACAACCCCGCCCTCGTTAAAGTAATTAATTAGGCATTTGGTAATATTTAATACCTTTGCCTTTATTTTAACCTAAAAAAGAAACTAATCAGAAAGTAAATTAATTAATTTGTGTTTATCTTCCAAAAATTCAGGAATTTCATCAAATAGCTGTTTGATTTTTTTGTGAGCATACAAAACAGTTGTATGATCTCTGCCGCCAAATGCATCACCAATTTCAGGCAAGCTTTTATCGGTTAACTCTTTGGCTAAATACATGCCCATTTGTCTGGGCCTAACCAAAGACCGGGTTCTTTTCTTGGACAACAAATCTGAATGCCTAATATTGTAGTAATTGGCTATTTGTTTTAGTATGTTTTCAATGGTTATATGGCGGTGGTGTACGTTGAACAGTTCTTTTAGGGTTTGCTTGGTAAAGTCTAAAGTAATATCCACATGTAAAAAACTCGAATTGGCCCAAAGAGTATTTAAGGCACCTTCTAGCTCCCTTACGTTGGATTTTATTTTTTTAGCAATAAAATAGGCAACCTCGTCTGATAAACTAAAGCCGTTTTGAATGGCTTTTTTCTGTAAAATAGCAACTCTGGTTTCAAAATCGGGGGGGTCAATACAAACAGCCAGCCCCCAGCTTAATCGTGATTTTAAGCGAGGTTCAAGACCATTGACTTCTTTAGGGAACTTATCGCAGGTTATAATAACTCTTTGTTTGCATTCCAATAAAGAGTTGAAAGTATGAAAGAACTCTTCTTGAGTTCTTTCCTTGCCTGCAAAAAATTGAATATCATCAATTAATAAAGCGGTTACAGAACGGTACTGGCTTTTAAATTCAGCGATAGAACCGGTTCTTAATGCATTAATCATCCCATTAACAAACTGTTCTGAGTGAACATAACAAACCACAGCTTTGGGATCTTTTTCAAGAATTTTATTACCGATGGCGTGCAACAAATGGGTTTTGCCCAAGCCGGTGCTGCCATAAATTAACAAAGGATTAAATTGCGTTAAAGATTCCTGAGAAACTTGCAAAGAAGAAGCTTTAGCCATGGTATTAGAACTGCCTTCTACAAAATTATCAAAAGTAAATCGATCATCTACATTTGAAGGCAAAGAAACCAAAGGAACAATTTTTTTCGACGGACTTTGAATTGTTTTATTTTGAGGCAGTGTAATTGATACGACAATGTTTTGTTCACTGACATCTTTTAAAGCCAAATGAATAAGCGATAAGTATTTCTTGTTGATTTGGTCAACAATCATGTCGTTGGGTGCAATCAAAGATATGTGAGAACCCTCTTCAACTACCTGTAGGGGTTTTAGCCACATATTGATATCTTCGACCATTAAGTCGGACTCTAAGCGTTTAAGACATTTCTCCCAAATCATGTTATAAAATTTGTTCAGACCATTAAAAAGGAACATATTATACGCAAAGGCAGAAAGAATAAGCCAATAAAGCACAGAAAAGGTAAAAAAAGTTGAAAAAACTGTTGATAATGAGTATCCTAGCGAACCTTTTTAAGGAAGGACTTTATAGTGCTTGCTTAAGAAAACATTTGAATACAAAAACTATTATAATTAGCAAGGTGCAACATGAAAAGAACTTTTCAACCCAGTAATTTAAAACGCGCAAGAACACACGGTTTTAGAGCACGCATGAAAACAAAAGGCGGCAGAGCCGTTATCAATGCTCGCAGAGCAAAAGGCAGACAGAGATTAACCGTTAAACATTGAATTTAACATTAAAAGTTAATATTAAAATTAATTCTTACGATTTTAGAGATTAGACGCTTTGGCTGGCCTACCCAAACAAGTTCGCTTGCTAAATAAAGCAGACTATAACCTTGTTTTTAACAAGTCAGCCAAGGTATCGAACTCTTTATTCCTCATTTTAATTCATAAAACATCAAAACCCTATTCTCGATTGGGTTTGGTTATATCAAAAAAAGTTGATAAAAGAGCCGTTCAAAGAAACAGAATCAAACGAATAGCCAGAGAATCTTTTAGAAACACTTGCTTTTCTATACATTGTGACTATGTAGTCTTAGCCAGAGCAAAGGTTACAAGCACAAACAATCAAGAAGTTTTTAATTCTTTAGAGGAATTGTGGGCAAAAGCACAAACCAAAATAAACAGATTAGGAAACAATAAATGAACAATCCAAAAAACATGCTGTTAATAGCATTAATTTTTTTAGGCTTTCTTTTATATATGGAATGGCAGCAAGATTACGCCCCAAAACCTGTTGTCCAAAACAGTATAACCACTATTGAAAGCTACTCCAACACAGAGGGCCTAGACAACTCAAGTATACCAAGTGTACCAACACAAAATTTATCTAATCCTGATGATGTCCCTACCGTATCTACCCCAAAAAACTTACAACAAAGTCAACAAGAAACATCAGGCAGAAAATCCGGATCATTAATTACTGTCACAACCAATGTATTGAAGTTAAAAATTGATACTTCTGGCGGATCAATTGTTTACTCGGAACTATTAAAATATCCAATAACCAAGAAATCAGAAGAAAACATTGTTCTTCTAAATTATAACCCATCAAAAGCTTACTATGCACAGTCAGGCTTACTAAGTGAGCAACAAAGGTTTGTTCATACGGATATTTATAATAAAGAAAACAACAACTATGAAGTGACTTCTGGAAAGATAGAAATTCCTTTAACGATTGAAAAAAATGGAATAAAAGTAACAAAAACATACACAATTTCAGCAGATGATTACCTTATAGATTTAACCGATACCATACAAAACAACACAAACTCTGTTTGGCAAGGTCAACAGTACAGACAGTTACAAAGAACCAACCCTTGGCTAAACAACACACTGTCTTTTAATGACCCAGGTAGAATGTCTTTTGTAGGAGCGGCTTATTTTGAACCCAACGAAGGGTTTGTACAAATAGACTTCAATGATTTTAAGGAAGAAAAGGTGGATTTAACCGTTGAAACAGAAACATGGATAGGCATGGTGCAGCATTATTTTTTTAGTAGTTTTATTTTAAAAGATAACAGGACAACACTTTTTAGTAAATACATGCCAAACTCTCAGACACCCTATTTAATCCGCGCAACATCGGGGTTTCATGAGGCCCCTGCAGGTGGAAACACAGAGATAAAAGCTCAAATTTATATAGGCCCAAAAATTCAGGAAAAGTTACCCAATATTTCCAAAGGACTTGATTTAACCGTTGATTATGGTGTGTTTACCGCCATCTCAAAACCCTTGTTTTGGGTGCTGAACAAAATCCATGATTATGTGGGAAACTGGGGTTGGTCAATTATTTTGTTAACCATTTTGATTAAATTGCTGTTCTTTAAACTAACCGAAAAACAGTACAACTCAATGGCACGTATGCGAAAACTGTCGCCGCGTCTAAAAATACTAAAAGAACGCCACAAAGACAACAAACAAAAATTCAATGAAGAAATGATGAAGTTGTACAAAAAGGAAAAGGTTAACCCAATGGGTGGTTGCTTGCCCATGTTGGTTCAAATTCCGGTGTTTATTTCTTTGTATTGGGTACTGCAAGAGTCAGTAGAATTGCGTCAAGCACCATTTATGTTGTGGTTAACAGATTTAAGTAGCCCAGATCCGTATTTCATACTGCCTGCAATTAATGCCGTTGCCATGTACATGACACAAAAATTATCACCTACCCCTGGCATGGATCCTATGCAGGCGAAAATCATGAAGTATATGCCTCTTGCCTTTTCAGTGATGTTTGCTTTCTTCCAATCAGGTTTGGTCTTGTATTGGGCAGTTAACAGCTCTTTGTCTTTGTTGCAACAATGGGTAATTACCAAAAGAATAGACGCAAACGATAAAATATAAATGATCCAAAAAGACACCATCGCCGCCATCGCAACCGCGCCGGGTGTTGGCGGCGTAGGTATCATTCGGATTTCTGGTGATCAGGCACTAGATATTTGTCAACAGTTGACAAACAAAACGCCTCTTCCTCGCAAGGCCTTGTTTTCCTCTTTTTCTCACAATAAAAAATTAATTGACGAAGGCATTGTTCTGTATTTTCCCAACCCCCGTTCATTTACGGGAGAAGATGTTATAGAACTACAGGCTCATGGTGGGCCAGTGATTCTTAATATGTTGTTACAAGCCGTGATTAAATGCGGAGCCAGACAGGCACAAGCCGGAGAATTTTCGGAACGGGCTTTTTTGAATGACAAGATAGACTTGGTACAAGCCGAAGCCATCGCTGATTTAATCAGCTCCTCAACCGAGCAAGCCGCGATGGCGGCACAGCGTTCACTACAAGGCGATTTTTCAAACAAAGTTGCGGCCATACTAAAACAATTAATCGAGTTGCGGGTTTGGATAGAAGCAGCGATTGACTTTCCTGAAGAAGAAATAGATTTTTTGGCAGACATTGCCCAACAAAAAAAAATGCAAGATTTGCATTTGACCTTAAAAAAACTATTGGTCCAAGCACAACAAGGAGAGTTATTGAACAAAGGAGTAATGATAGGCATTGTTGGACAACCCAATGTGGGAAAATCGTCAATTTTAAATTTGTTTACCCGCAATGAAACAGCCATTGTTTCAGACATAGCGGGAACGACACGCGATATAGTCAAAGAAAACATCAATATTCATGGTGTTCCCGTGTTGATTATAGACACCGCAGGCATACACATCACAAAAGACAAAATTGAACAAGAGGGCATAAAACGCGCCAAGAAGATTTTGCAACAAGCCGATATTATTTTACAAGTCATTGACTCATCAACTAATATACAACAGCAATTGGATAACCTTGCCGATTTGCCCTTTAAGCAAAGAAAACTAATCGTCTACAATAAATCCGATATTGCAAAGGGTCAAATAAAGTTAAAAGAAAACGAAAGCGCCATATCTGCAAAGACCTCAAAAGGCTTTGAAGCATTAGAACACAAAATTTTGGGTATGATAACCCAAGAAGAAAACCTAGAAACCAGTTTTTCTGCCCGCTCTCGGCACATATCTCAACTGGAAAAAACCTTAGAAAATATTGCCATAGCTGAACACAATTTTCTTAACAACCAAGCAGGAGAGCTGGTAGCAGAAGACCTGCGCCAGTCCCAAGAAAGCTTGAGCCAGATTACAGGAAAATTCACCAGCGATGACTTGTTAGGCGAAATATTTTCTTCTTTTTGTATTGGTAAATAAGTTTTTTTAAAACAAAACAAAGCTTAGCACTAAACCACAAAATAAATTAACGCATATAACTAGTACTGCAATTAATAAGTCCTGTCTAATATTTAGCACATCAAGGGCTTGCC